>JAICSB010000647.1 GCA_025937115.1 Pseudonocardiaceae bacterium
TCGGTCACGCGCCGAGCCACCAGCAGCCGCAGCCGGGCATCGACCTCGGCCGGGCCGGCGGTGGGCAGCAAAATCTCGTCGGAACCCCAGTCCGCGGACCGCGCCACCAGGCCGCCCGCGCTGATCACCACCACGACCGGCACGTCCAGCCCGGTGGATCCCAGCAACCGGCACAGGCTGCGCGAACCCGCGAGATCCGTACGGGCATCGACCAGCACCGCGTCGTAGGGTCCGGCGTCGAGCAGGGCGGCGACCTCCGGGGCCGCCGACCGCGCGTTGTGCGCTAACAAGCACAGCGCGGGCAACATTGAGGGCGGGTCAGGATCCGCGGTGAGCAACAGAAGCTCCATGCCCGCTCCGTCCTAGGCGTTGGAGGCCAGCGGTATCACCGACCCGGTGTCGCCGGCCGGTCGAGCCCTTGTGTCCAGCGCCGCGGTGGGCCGCGACCGACCGCCCGTTGTGCGGAGAATACCGTGCCGACCGCAGGGACCATACGAAATAGCCGACAATGGTGGGGCTGCGTGCGTAAATTGATCATCGCGGTGCTGGTCATCGTGGCGCTGGCGGTAGCGGCCGACTTCGGCGCCGCGGCGGCTGCCGAGTACACCGTGGCCAAACAGCTGCGCCAACAGCTCAACCTGGCCAGCGACCCGTCCGTGCGGATCAACGGCTTCCCGTTCCTGACCCAAGCCGTGGCCGGCCATTACACGTCGATCGACGTACAGGCATCCGGGGTGTCCGCAGACCCGCTGCACGACCTCGACGTGGAGGCGACCCTGCACGACGTCGATGCGCCGCTGGCCGAGGTGATCTCCGGCGACCTGCACTCGGTGCGGGCGGCCAAGGTCGACGGCCGGGTCCGGATCAAGGACACCGATCTCGGTCGGGCCATCGGGATCGAAGATCTCCGGATTCAGCAGCCCTCTGATCAGGAGATCAAGGAACTTCTTCCGCCGGGTACGCCCACCAGTGATTCCCCCCGGGGCAACCGCGCTCCGATCAAGATGGTGGCGACCACCGACCTCGCCGGCCAGCGCACCGAGGTCGTCGCGTTCGGTGTGATCGAGCTCACCCGTGGCTTCGTGCGGATTACCGCCAGCGATGTGCAGCTGGGCGGTGGCAGTGGCGGCACGGTGGGTCTGCCGCGGGCAATCCGCCAGACGCTTCTCAACGCCCTGAGCGCCAACGTCAAGACCGGTGGCCTCCCCTTCGCCGTCACCCCCACCAGAGTCTGGGTCGAGACCGGCTCAATAGTCGTGGAAGGCACCGCGAACAACGTCTCGCTACGCCAAGCCGGCGTCGCTGCGCTGCCAGCCCTGCGCAACGGGACCGACTGGGATCCGTCCAGGCGGTGGAATCACATCCCGGACGGCGGGAGTTTCCGGTAGGTTTGGGTTCGTGCACCTGCTGCTCACCAAGCGCCGGGCGGTTGACTTCTGCCGGCTGCACAGCAGCCTCTGTCCGAGGACCTGACCGGGCGGTGATCTGCGCCACTTCCAGCTGCCGGCGCCTGCGCGCGGCAGTCGAGCACCCCCAGACAATCCGAAGACAATCCACTGTGTAACGCCACTCACCAACGAGGAGCTGTCGCATGAGCCGCGAAGACGTCCTGGTCACGCCGGACTGGGCAGAGCAGAACCTGAACACCAAGGGCATCGTCTTCGTCGAGGTCGACGAAGACACCGCCGCCTACGACACGGGGCACATCCCCGGCGCAGTGAAAATCGACTGGAAGACCGACCTGCAGGACCCGGTGATCCGCGACTTCGTGGACAAGGGCGCCTTCGAGAAGCTGCTGTCGGACAAGGGCATCAGCAACGACGACACCGTGGTGCTCTACGGCGGCAACAACAACTGGTTCGCCGCCTACGCCTACTGGTACTTCAAGCTCTACGGGCACCGTGACGTCAAGCTGCTCGACGGCGGCCGCAAGAAGTGGGAGCTCGACGGTCGCACCCTGAACACCGACGAGGTGAGCCGGTCGGCCACCAGCTACACCGCCCAGGATCAGAACCTCACGATCCGGGCATTCCGCCAGGAGGCGGTCGACGCGATCAACAACAAGAACCTGGTCGACGTCCGCTCGCCCGACGAGTTCTCCGGCAAGCTGCTCGCCCCGGCGCACCTGCCGCAGGAGCAGTCGCAGCGCGGCGGGCACATCCCGACCGCCATCAACGTCCCGTGGTCGAAGGCGGCGAA
>JAICSB010000087.1 GCA_025937115.1 Pseudonocardiaceae bacterium
CGCGTGGACCGCAATGACCGCTACCCAGGGACCGGTGCTCCGGCTCTACGGTCTCTCGCCGCTTCGCGGTCTCACCTTGCCGGCCGTCGCCACGATGTATGCGGCCATGACAGTGGACTCGGCGAGACGCCACGCAACCGGTCAAGGTGGCGCCTGGAAGGGCCGGCTCGCTCAGGGTGCGCTCGATGCCTCCGGGTCAGGTCGGGGGTAGCCAGCACCTTTAGCGGGAACGCCCGTGGGAAAGCGCTTACATCCGCTGCTGCGAGGAGGAAACCATGGCCGTCGTGTCCTCCGTGTCAGCTGTGCTGGCTGGCCTCAATGCCGTGCGGGGGTGGCAGGAGGATTTCTACCGGGACTTGCATCGGCACCCCGAGCTATCCCACCAAGAGCGGCGGACCGCCGCGAAGGTCTGCGAGCGCCTTGGCCAGGCTGGCTACCACGTGCACCAGGGTGTCGGTGGCACTGGTGTGGTCGGGATGCTGAGTAGCGGGGACGGCCCGACGGTACTGCTGCGGGCGGACATGGACGCCCTGCCGGTGCGCGAGGCGACCGGCCTACCGTATGCCAGCACCGTCGCGACCGCCGATGCGAGCGGGAACCAGGTACCGGTGGCGCACGCCTGCGGACATGACGTGCACGTCACCTGCCTGCTCGGCGCGGCCCAGCTACTCGCCGAGGGGACCGCCCAGTGGAGCGGCACGGTGGTCGCGCTGTTCCAGCCTGCCGAGGAGACCGGCGACGGCGCCCGAGGCATGCTCGACGACGGCCTCGCCAGACTGATCCCGACCCCGGACGTGGCGCTGGCCCAACACGTGCTGCCGGCACCGGCCGGCCACGTCGGTACCCACCCCGGTCCGGTGCTGTCGGCCGCCGACAGTATGCGGATCACCGTGCACGGGCGCGGCGCCCACGGCTCGATGCCGCAAGCGGCCGTTGACCCCGTGGTACTCGCCGCAATGATCGTGATCCGGTTGCAGACCATCGTCTCCCGCGAGATCCCACCGGGGCAGACCGCGGTGCTGACAGTCGGCAGCATCCAGGCCGGCACGAAGAGCAACGTCATCCCCGACCACGCCGTGCTGCAGCTCAACATCCGCACCTACAGCGAGCAGACCCGAAGCGCGATTCTGGACGCGGTATACCGCATCGTCACCGCGGAGTGCCAGGCGTCAGGCTGCCTGAAAGACCCTCAGTTCGAGCTGTTCGACCGCTTCCCGCTGACCGACAACGACCCCGCGACCACCGACCGGGTGGCCAGCGCGTTCGGCGAGTTCTTCGGCGACCGGGCAGGGCCGATGGGCCAGCAGACCGCCAGCGAGGACTTCAGCGACATCCCGGCCGCCCTCGGCGTGCCTTACACCTACTGGGGCATCGGCGGCATCGACGGAGAGACCTACCGCAGAGCCAAGGCCGCCGACCGGGTTGCGCAGGACATCCCCGTGAACCACTCCGCCAACTTCGCCCCGATCCTGCAACCCACCCTTGACACCGGCACCCAGGCCCTGATCGTCGCCGCCCTGGCCTGGCTCGCCCGCTGACTCACGGCCCGTCCGCAGAATCGGGGTCACTGCGCGCGCCTAGTGGGCCCGGCGCGTTGAGACCGAAGTGGACGCCCACCATCCGGACGACGAAACACACGGCGGCGGCGGCGATCGCGGCGGGGATCCCATAGACGCCGAGGCGGCTGGTGGCGGCCGTGACCGCGGCTCCGATCAGGGCGGGGATGGCATACAGCTCGCTGCGCAGCACCGTCGGGACCTCCCGGAGGAGCACGTCGCGCAACGTGCCGCCTCCCACGGCCGTGACCGCGCCCAGGATAACGGCCTGCGCAACGCCGAGTCCTAAACCCAGCGCCTTGCTCGCCCCGCTGACCGCGAACAGACTCAGCCCGACGGCGTCCAGCACGGTGATCGGTCCGGCCAGCCGGTCCAGCCGCTGGCCCAGGACGAACGCGACCAGGCCACCCGCCGCCGCGACCGCCAGATATCGCCAGTCGCTGAACGTGGCAGGCGGCAGCGAGCCGATCAGGACATCGCGGATGATCCCGCCGCCCAACGCGGTGATCATCGCGAGGGTGACCACGCCGACGATGTCGAGCCGGGCGGCCCGCACGGCGGTCAGCGCGCCGTTGAGCCCGAACGCGAAGGTGCCAGTCAAATCCAGCGCGAGCAGCAGCGGCGGTTCAGCGTTCACGTGGCATGCCTACCGTCCTGGCGCAGCTCTGCTCAAAGCGGCCCGGGTGGTGATCTACGCAGCGCCCGCCATGATCGCTTCGCAGCTGCGGATTGCCGCCCGGTAGCTCTGCGTGGTGGGTTGATCCAGGAGCGGTTCGCTGAGCTGGTCACGCCAGAACCGGATGGCGTGGAATGCGGCGGCGCGGGTGTGCGTGGCAGTGGTGTCTGGTGGCAGGCCAAGCCGGGTCGTCGCTGAGGTGCCGTGGCCGCCGAGTACCTGGCCGAGGGCGTTGCGGGTCCGGTCAGGGACGGGCAGCGCGACTAGTCCGGCCAATAACCGCAGTTCGGTGAACTGGTGCGTGTCGGCGAGGAGCCGGTCGACTGCGCTGACCACCCGTGCGGTGTTCGGACTGCGGTGCCGCAGCAGGATGCCGCGCAGCGTACGCAGCGCTGAGTGTGCTTTGAGCTGGCGATTGCGGCTACCGAAGCGGGCGCGCAGAGTGCGGTGGAGGTCGTTGAGCCCACTGTGGCGGACCAGCTCCGCCGCCAGCGCGGGCGCGTCGCGGGCGCCGCCGCGGATCAACGATATGGCGATTCGGATGCCGACCATGCCGAAGGCCGTCAACAGCTGTTCCCGGCCGGCCGCGGGTGTCGCAAGCTCGGTCGTGACGAACCGCCCGGGGGAAACGAGGACCGCTTCGCGGACGTCGTCGGGCAGTGCGGCAAGCTGATCGAGGGTGCTGAATTCTTGTTGCCGCAACGTCTGGCCGCGTAGCGCGAGTAGCCCAGACACCGCAAGGAAGTCTCGATGCAGGCCGTTGAGCTCGTGGGCGGTGCGCAGCTGCGCGCTGGCTGCTCGCGCACCGTCGAGGGAGGTGGTCTGCCCACCGTCGGTTTCGTCGGCGCGAGACAGGACCCCGACGATGCCCAGCGGGCCGCGTCCGGTGGCGGCGTGATCGTGGAGCTTGCGCAGCAGTGCCACGTCGGCGCTGTGCAGCGAACGCATCAGGTAGACGATGGCGTCAGCCTCGCAGGTACCGTCATCCGGGGTGAGGAACGCAAGAGTGCGCGCGGAGACGTCACGGGAGTTCGACGACGTCCCGGGGGTGTCGACCAAGGTGTACTGATCGAGTAGCGACGAGGGCCAGCCGACTTCGAGACGTTCCACCCGGTCCGCGGTCACCGGCCCGAGGTCGAGGCGCAACCGCCCGTCGGTCCGAAGCACCGGCAGCGAGGTGCGTCGCCCGCCATCATGGGTGAGTTCGATGCGCGGCCCAGCCGACCCGCAGAACCAGGTGACGACGCGGGTGCACTCGGTGGCGTCGGTGGGTGCGATCTCTTCCCCGACCAGAGCGTTGAGCAGAGTCGACTTCCCGGACTTGAGCGTTCCAGCAAGCGCGACCCGCAGCGGCTCGTCCAGCCTGCGCTGGCATGCGGCAAGCTCGGCATCGACTTCAGCGCTGAGTTGGGAGCCGGCCTGGAGATCACTACGCGCGTCGCGGATGAGCATCCGGGCCAGGTCGACGGTGCTGTACGGCTGGGGGCTCATCGGGTCGCCTCCATTGTGCGGGCGGGCACGAGGGCGGCCGCCCGGACCCGCAGCTGACGTAGGTCACTCAAGGCGTTGTGAACCTCGGCGATCCGGCCGGCGCGGTGCTCGGTGTGGATCTGATTGGCCTCCTGGGCAGCTCGCCAGGCGTCGTCGGCCGAGCGCAGCATCTCGGTGGCGACCGTGGTGAAGTGGTCACGCAGGGTCCGCTGGGCCTCGCGGAGCCGGTACTTCGACTCCTTGCCGACCTGGAAGATCACGTCGTCCATCAGTCGGACGACGGCGCCCTTGGCCTCCGCTTGGCGCCGGGAGGTCTGTGATTTGCGGTCCTCCCAGAACGTATTGGCGCCGAGCAGCACGCCGGCGCCGATCGAGTACGGGTTCACCAGAGCCAACCCCGCGAGACCGGTCATCAGCCCCACCATCAGGACGCCACCATAAGAACCCCGCACGCTGCTAATCGCCCGTTGCACTATGCCGGTCTTGCGACTGTCCAGCGGCTCCAGGGACTGCACGGGATCGAGGATCGAGCCGGTGTGGTCGAGGTAGAGCTCCGGCACCGCTGACCGGCCTTCTGCGACGAACCGGGTAGCCACCTTCTCAGCAAGAGCACGACAACGGGTGTGGGCCAGGACGAAGTTATCTTGGACGGATTCGGCGATGCGACCGTCGAGCCAGCTGCCGAACTCCTCCCATCGCTTGGCCGGGTCGGAAGTCATGATGTCCGCTTCCGCCTCCCGGACCACGCCGCGCAGCCGGTGCCGAAGGTCGTGCTCCACCTCGACGGTCAGCTCCGTCGCGCCGTCGCCGAGCACGACCTGCCAGTTGGCTGTGCGCTGCCGCAGCCGGTCGGCGGCCTCCCAGGCGTCGCGCAGTCGAGCGACGAGCTCGGCTCCGCAGCTGGGATCGTTGAGGGCATCCAGCTCGGCATTCAGCGCCATCGCCAGATGGTCTGAGACAAATCGGACGTCATTGACCACCGCGTTGCGCAGCACGATGTCGGCGTCGCCTATCACCCGGTGGCGCACCAGGTCCACCAGCTGCGGTACGCCCGATTCGACTGCAAGCTCGGCGTCACTGTTACGTCGGGCGATGTCGCCCATCGTCGCTGACAGCGGCAGCAGTGGGATGTCCAGCCCTGCGTTGGTCAGGTGGGTGCGATTGGCTCGCTGGATGTCGGCCCATCGCGGGTAGAGGTCGATCTTGGTGATCACACCGATGACGGTGGGACAGAGCTGCCGGATCTGGCGCAAGAACGCGATCTCCGGCTCGGTGTACTCCTGGCTCGCGTCCGAGACGAACAGGACCGCGCCGGCCGCGGGCAACAGGGACAGCACCGCGCCCGCGCGGCCCGTGTCCAGTCCGGACGCTCCCGGGGTGTCGATGAGCACTACGCCCTCGGCTAGCAGATCGTTGGGTGCGCCGACCTCGACGCGGGGCACCGGGCCGGCACCTGGGTCGGGCTCGGCACCGGCGGTCGCGGCCGGGACCAGCCGCACGAAGTCGGAGTGGGAGTAGCTGACGACGACGGGGGCAGTCTTGCCGGTGGCGATCACCGGAGCGCCAGTGATGGCCTCGACCAGCGAGCTCATTCCCTGGCCGGCCTGTCCCGTCACCACGATGCGCAACCGTGGATCAGTAACCCTGATCCGGGCCTGAGCGAGGTGGGTGCCGAGGTCTGGTCGGTTCGCGGCGTCGGTGAGCAGGCGCAGCCGGTCGAGCAGCTCGGTTATCGCCGTGGTGGATCCGGTGTCGGTGCCGTTACGGGCAGCGGGATCGGTCATGACGGACATCTCGTCCTCCTTCTGGGATGCGGAGAGTGAGGGACCTCACCGGCCCGCGCCGGCTCGTGCAGCGCGGGCCGGTGGTGATCAGTGATGGATGGGTGTGGTGTGATCGGGCGTGACGTGGTCCGGCGTGATGTGCGTGGCAGTTGGACTCGGGGTGAGCCCGCTGGACAGCCCATCCGACGTCGGCGACAAGCCGGTGTGGCCGCTGTCCGTTGCCGACACGGTGCTGACAGTCGGGCTCGCCGGGTGCGGATTAACGTTGGGCCCAGCGCTGGATGCCGGAGCAGTCGGAATGTGCGTGCTGGTAGCAGCGGGTGCAGCGGACGTGGACCCTGCGGGCGAAGCGGTAGCAGGCCCGGCGTTGGCGCTAGGCGCTGAACCCATACTCGGCACAGCTGGGTGAGCAGCTGGCGCAGCACCCGCACTCGGCACCGCCGGGTGAACAGCTGGCGCAGCACCCGCACTCGGCGCAGCCGGGTGCGCATCCGCACTCGGCACCGCCGGGTGACCAGCTGACGCAACACCCGCACTCGGCACCGCGCCAGCAGAGGTGTAGCTCGTGGAGCCCGAAGCTGCGCTTGGTCCACCCGCGGCGGTGCCGGACGCGCCGGTCGGGTGCGCAGTGGCATGTCCGGTTTGGCCACCAGAGGGCTGGGTGTTCGACGCGGCGCCAGCAGCGCCCGACGAGCCGGTGGTACCGGTGTCAGACCCGAGCAGTGCGTTGACGTTGCCGGCGGTGTGCGGGTCGGAACCTGCGGTCGTCGAATGGCCCATATCTGCGCTCGGGGCTTGGGCGCCTGACGGGTTCAACGGAGTAGATCCGTTGGTAGATCCGGTCGTGGACCCCATTGCGGACCCGGGCGCAGGTGCGCCGGTGTGGTTTGCGCTGAACGCTCCGTTTCGGGAGGTAGACACCGCGCTACCTGATCCCGTGCCGTGCGTTGCTGGTTGCGCTACGGTGGAGCTCCGAGGGGTCGCGCTGATCGCGTGGGAGGAGCTATTGCCCAGATCAGCTTGCGGAGCAAAACCGGTGCTGACTGTCGATGATTTCTCCACTGTTGTGTTGAGCGGCTCGGATGTCACGTGGGATGCCGCCGCCGGAGTCACCGGGGTGGTCGTCACCGGCTGGCTGGCTGCCGTGCTCTCCGTGGTGACAGCTGCGTTCGCCGGGGTGGTCGCGGTGCTCACTGCTTGACCCAGCGCGGGTGATGCGGATGCAAACGACGGCGACAGACCGGGCGATCCGCCGGTCGACAGGCCCGAGGGGCCTGACGGGCCAGAGGAGAGCGACGCCGCCGAATATGGCGCTGACGATCCCGGTTGCACAGACATCGAATGGTGCTCACCCGGCAGCCTTCCAACTCCACCGGTGGTGGAAAGCCCCTCATCCTGTGTGGCAGCGTGCTTCTCAAACTCGGTTAGGTGGACGCCCTGCTGCCCGTCCGCGACGACGTGACCGTTGGTCCGGGGTCCGTCGTTGTCCTTGGACCCGTCGTTGTCCTTGGACCCGTCGTTGTCCTTAGGTCCGTCGTGGTCCCGCGGACCCTCATGGTCCCGCGGCCCATCATTGTCCCTGGGTCCGTCGTTGTCCCTGGGTCCGTCGTTGTCCCTGGGTCCGTCGTGGTCGCGTGGCCCGTCGTTGTCCCGCGGCCCCTCGTGATCCCGCGGCCCGTCGTTGTCCCACGGACCCTCGTGATCCCGCGGCCCATCGTGGTCCCACGGACCCTCGTGGTCCCACGGACCCTCGTGATCCCGCGGCCCATCGTTGTCCCTGGGTCCGTCGTGGTCCCGTGGCCCGTCGTTGTCCCACGGACCCTCGTGATCCCGCGGCCCATCGTGGTCCCGCGGCCCATCGTGGTCCCGCGGCCCGTCGTTGTCCCTGGGTCCGTCGTGATCACGCGGCCCGTCATTGTCCCCCGGCTGCGGCGCGTGGTCGCGAGGTGCGTCATTGTGATCGAACCTGGCAGTCTCGTGGCGAGCCTCGGCGTGCTCCTCATGCCAGTTACCGGCGCTGTGGGGGAAGGACCAACCCAAGTCAGCGTGCGGCGCGCCTGCACCAGCATGCGTCTTGGCCACATCCCGCAGCAGTTCCGCGGCGATGCGCTCGCCGCCTCGAACGTCCAGGTCCGCAAGTCCTTCGGTAGCCACTGAAACATCCATTTCGCTATCCCTCCTCGTGGTCGTCCAATTCCCGGGCGACTTCGAAGGTGACGCTAGGACCGGCTCCTGTGGCTTCGCTGTGTGCCCGCTGTGTGTCCGGCCAGAGCACTACCGAGCCCGAAGACGACCCGTTCACAGGGAACGCACAGCTAAAACCAACTTGACTTGTTGTTTCCGCGGCTAGCTTCCTGCCAGGTGGGAGAAGTCTCATTGAAATAGCGCAGACCAGTGGATGATCGGAGTGAGACATGAGCCTCTGTGCGGGGGTCGCTCTTGGCGGCGATTCGGTCAGCGCCGTCGTGGCCGGCGAGGATACGCGGGCTTCGACTGCTGATCGGGTTTCTGTGCCGGCGCTTCTGGTGATCGCCCCCGGGGTGGGCGCCCTGGTGGGGCCTCAGGCCGAGCGGTTTGCCGCGTCCGGGGGTGGCACGGTGTTTCGTGACTTCGCCGATCGCGTCGGCGACCCGGTACCGGTAGTGGGTAGTGACGGCAGTTCCCGGCTGGGAGCGGATTTGGTGGCCATGACGATAGGGAGCGTCCTGCAGGGTCACGCGGCATCCGGTTCCAAGCTCGCGCACCTCGCAATAGCGCACCCCAGCGACTGGGGACCATACGAGATGTCAGTGTTGCGTTCTGCGTTGACCTGCACCGAAGCCGAGGGCGTACCGACATCGCTGGTGAGCAGGCCGATCGCGGCCGTTATCGCGGCGATCGGCGCTGCGATGATGAGTTCGTCCGAGACGGTCATCGTTGCCGACATCTGCAGCCAAGGTACTGAGGTCGCGCTGGTGACCGGCGCTGAGGACCACGTGGGACGCCTCGCCAGGACCTGTCGCACCGATGATCTCGGGACCGCCGCGCTCGACCACGCGCTAGCCAGACACGTGCTCGAGCAGGTACGCGGTCAGCTACCCGCATCAGACCTGCATGACCCCGCCAATCGGGCCATCGTGCGGCACGTCGTCGCGGCCACTCGACTAGCGCGTCAAGACCTCGTTCGACACACATCCACGGTCGTCGACGTCCGGTTCCCCGCGCATAGCGTGCCTGTGCGGATTGTCCGTGCGGAGTTCGAATCGCTGGTGCGCGAACCAATCCACGCAGGGCTATCCAGCATTACTCACCTCATGGATCATGCGCACGGCAATGGCGTTGAGGTAAGGGCAATCGTTCTCACCGGCGAGGTCGCTAGGACCCCACTGCTCACCGAACTCATTTCAGCGCAATGGCCCACCCGAGTGGTTATTCCGCCGTCTCCGGAATGGGCTACGACGAACGGAACAGCGCGCATCGCTGTGGGCCGATCGCAGCCTCGTTTAATCACACCATTGAGCCCCGCACGACCGAACGTGTCGAACCCAGCCCGGCCGCAACCGGTGCAAAGTAGAGCCGATGGACCACAGCTGCTCCGGCGCAACCCCAAAACTCCTGCCGGCTCTTCCCACGCCAGCCCGGCCGTCTCCGGTGTCCAGCCCACCGCCAGCGAGCGAAAATGGACACTCAGGTGGGGCGCGATCCAGCTGACCGCAGCGCTCATCTCCGATTCCCACCGACAGCCGAGCGACCACCATGACCGCGGAGCGTCTTTGCGTCCCCGCGCCGTTCCACGACACGGCTAACTCGCAGCTTCTTCGCCGCGCCGCGTCGACCAGGTCGCCGAGCACCCCAACGGTCTGGTGCTCGCCCTGCCCCGATCTAAGAGCGCGTCTGTGAACTTGTCAGCCCGACGTGGTCCGTGCAGGCTCGGCAGAGGGCGCCCCTGCCGCGATGAATTTCGGACCCCACGGAGGACGCCATGACGACCACGCCGAGTGACCCGACCACCGCGCTGCGCGGCCGCCCGCCCGTCGTTGACCTAGCCACCTGGCAGGCCGCCCGTGACGAGCTTCTGGTCCGCGAGAAGGCCTACACCCGCGAGGGCGACGCCCTCGCCGCGGCCCGCCGCCGGCTGCCGATGGTGGAGCTCGACGGGGCGGTCGAGGTCGTCGGACCCGACGGCCCGGTCCCGTTCCTGGACCTGTTCCAGGGTCGCGACGAGCTCGTGGTCTACAAGCACATGTGGTACGACGGCGCGCCGCACCAGGGGCAGTGCGAGGGCTGCACCACCACGGCCTGGCACCTGAAGGACGCTGTCTACCTCAACGCCCGCGGCGTCTCGTGCGCCATCCTGACCACGGGCCGTTGGGACGAGGTGGCCTCCTACGTCGAGTTCATGGGCTACACCCAGCCCTGGTACTCGGTGCGCGACGTGGACGCGCCGGTCGGCGGCAGCATGGGTTACATCAC
>JAICSB010000476.1 GCA_025937115.1 Pseudonocardiaceae bacterium
AGTTGCGGCCCCGCGAACCAGGGTGCGCCGGGTTGCCCTCCAGCTTCTTGATCGACAGATCGTCTTTGTCGACATAGGCGAGCAACCCGCACGCCGACTCGCAGTTGAAGCAGGTGGTCGGCACCAGCATGTAGTGGTGCGGCACCTTGCGCGGGTGCGCCTTGGCGTCGTACTCGACGTGGTCATCCCACCGCTCCGGCGGGGGGTAGTTGCGCAAATGCTCGTGAGTGCGCGCCCCCGGCAGCAGTTCCGTCATCGGGTCTCCTCTCCGCCGCTCTCCGCCTCCCGAACTCCACAGGAGAGCTGTTCTGCGGAGGCCCAACAGCTCTCCTGTGGAGTTCGGGAGCGGGAGGGCTGTGTGGACACGGACTAGGACAGGGGAACATCTTGGCCGGCGCGGACGAACACGCTCTCGTAGGCCAGCATCGCGGCCTGGACGAGGATCGCGCCAGCTGCTGCGAAGCCCAGCGGGCCGGCCCAGCCGATCGCGGCGAGTACCACGCCGAGCGCGGCGACCGCGATCCCGCCACCCCAGAACGTCGTGGCGTACCGGCCGTAGAGCGCCAGATGCGCCGCGGCGGCCGCGTTGGCGGTGGGATGCCGGCCGAGGTACTCGAACAGCACCATGACGATGTGCACCCCGGTCGCCAGGGTCAGCGCGCCGACCAGCAGGGTGCGGGCCGGACCGTCCACACCGGACACACCGGCGGCGATCACCAGCGCCCCGCCGCCGACCATGACGGCTTGGACGATCAGGTGCCAGAACAGCAGCGGTGACTGCCACAGGTCACGGCCCTCGGCCTGCCCGAACAGGAACGCGGTGTAACCGGTGGTCAGCACCGCCGCCAGCAACGTCGGAACCGCCAGGCCGAACAGGATCGACCCCGCGGTCGCCACGGACAGCACCCCGACGGCGCCGAGGATGCCGACCAGCAGCCACAGAGCGAAAAACCCCGCACCGGCGGAGAGCGCGACTGACCCCCAGAACAGCCACGACCGCGAGTTGGGCTTGGCGAAGATGAACCAGAACCGCTCCGGGCGCTTGAGGTCCCAGACCAGCAGCACCCCGGTGATCCCGACCCCGGCCGCCCCGATCGCCGGTGCGACCAAGGTGCCCAGCGCGCCCAAGTCGATCCCGACCAGCTGGGCCAGCGTCGCCAGCAGCATCGCACCGGCTGCGACGGCCTTGGTCCACAGGTAGGTGGTGACCCGCCAGCCCCAGGGCCGGGGATGGGCGGTGTTCAGCGTGGTGCGGGCGTGGGTGATCGGGTCGGTGGGCAGGTCGCTCGACACCTGGCGGCGGTGCGCGTCGGGCCGGGAGTACAGGTAGGAGTCGCCCGCCGGCGCCAGCAACGGGTCGAGCACCGCCCGGTCGGCGCCGAGGTAGAAGACGTTGGGTCCGGTGTTCTGCTCGGGTGCCCGCACCGACACCGGGTTGGTGGTGATCAGCTTCGAGATACCGCTGGTCGGGTCCTCCAAGTCGCCCACCCAGATCGAGTGGGTCGGGCAGACCACCACGCAGGCGGGTTCGATGTTCTCGTCGATGCGGTGGGCGCAGAAGTTGCACTTGGCCGCGGTGTAGCTGTCCTCGTCGATGTAGATCGCGTCGTAGGGGCAGCCCTGCATGCAGCTCTTGCAGCCGATGCAGCGGTCCCGGTCGAAGTCCACGATCCCGTCGTCGCGGGTGAACAGCGCCTTGGTCGGGCAGATCTTGACGCACGGCGCGTCGGTGCAGTGGTTGCACCGCATCACCCCGAAGTCCCGGGTGGAGTTCGGGAACTCGCCGGAGTCGACGTATTTCACCCAGGTCCGGAACTGCCCCACCGGGATGTCGTGCTCGGTCTTGCACGCGACCGTGCAGGCATGGCATCCGATGCAGGTGCGCTGGTCGATCGCGAAGCCGTACTGCATGGTGGGAACGCTAGTACGGTTCTGACTGATCGAATCCCGAGGTCCGGTGTTGCTAGCCCAAAGCCGGCTTTTGCACTTGTCCCACCCTGGTGATCGTAGGCTCCGGAGGGAGGAGAGGGGATGGACGACGAGGACGGTGCTACTGACCCGGACTACCGCTTCACGCTGGCCAACGAGCGCACCTTCCTGGCCTGGATCCGCACCGCCCTGGCACTCATCGCCGGCGGGGTGGCCGTCGTCCAGCTAGTCCCCGACTTCGGGTTCCCGGGATCGCGGCGGATCGTGGGGGCGCTGCTCGCCGGAATGGGCGTGCTGGTGGCCGGGGGAAGCGTGCGGCGCTGGCGGCAGGTCCAGCAGGCGATGCGCCGGGATACCGACCTGCCACCGACCCTGATGCCGCTGCTGCTGGGCTCCGGGCTGGTCGTGTTGACGGTGGTCGTGCTCGTGCTGATGCTGACCTCCCGGTAGACGGTCATTCGTGGCACGGATCGGCGAGCTGCCCGGCCTGCAGGCCGAGCGCACCCTGCTGTCCTGGGACCGCACAGCGCTGGGGTTGCTGGCCAACGGCGCACTGTTGCTGTTGCGCGACGTCCAGCCGTTGGGCGCGGCCCGCCTCGTTCCGGCCGGTGCGGCGCTGTTGCTCGCGGTGCTCTGCGCGCTGGCCGGACGCCGCCGGGCGAAGCGGATCGGTGCACCGACGGTGATGGTCGCTGCGCCGACGCTCGAGGTGGTTGGGCTCGGCGCGACGGTGACGGTGCTCGGCCTGGCCGTCCTCTGGCTACTCGTGATCTAGCCGGCGGGTGGCCACTGCGACGACGTCGCGGAGAATCCCGGTGAGCGCCCGTCCTGCGGGCCACACCGCACGCAACGTGCGGGTCAGGTCGACCCCGGCGACCTCGACGGCGACCAGTCGACCATCCGCCAACTCCTCGGCCATCGTCAGCGAGCTGAGCACAGCCGCGCCCACTCCGGCCTCCACCGCGACAGATGGGCCCGATCCTGTTCCCCAGCCGACGACAACGGTGTCTGCCTCAGCCGGTCCTGCGACATCGGCCGACCCGGATCGCGTAGTCGTGTACTCCCGCGGACAGCGAGGACCACAAGATCGCTGTTTCGGAAGAACGAGCCACGGTCATGAGCGGTGCTATACGCGGCCAGCGGAGGCCACACCTCCGGAGCCAACAATGCAGGCCGCGGCGGATCTGGTGTGCGCTCAGACGGTGATCGCTTAGCCCCGCTCGGTCTGCCAGGCGTGCCAGCCGCCGATGAGGTCGGAGACGTCGGTGAAGCCGTGGGCGCGCAGCAGGCTGGCGGCCGCGATGGAACGGTAGCCGCCGGCGCAGTGC
>JAICSB010000127.1 GCA_025937115.1 Pseudonocardiaceae bacterium
GACGGTATTCCCTGCATGCTCGGCGCGCAGCGTGCCGGCAGGGTGGGTGCGCATCACGGGAACTCGCTCCTCGATCTCCAAAAGGGGTGGTACTTCTGCCCTGCAGAGGCTAGCCGTGTCCCAGGCCCTGCTTCCCGCCCGTACCTAGTGCAGCGCTGCTGCATACGTCCTACGGGGTTTGATCGGTGAGCCAGGCGATGGGGTCGTCGAGGCGGCGATCGGTGGCCAGCAGGGGGTGTGATCACGGTTTGTGTGCCAAAAATGACACGACGTGTGATTTTTTGCACACAAACCGTGATCTTGGTGCGAGAGCCGGCTGGGGATGTCACCGAGCCCGCCATCGATGCGGTAATGACCAGCGACAACACCTCGACATCACAGGGATGCGACTGTCGTGCTGATGCAGCACCGTCTCAGTTCATCGGGGGATCATGCGGTCTTGAGGAGCTTGGCGTCGTAGGTCTAGGCGAAGGGCTTGGCTGTGCTGTTGGCCGCGCTGATCCGAACGCCTGGATCGACCCCCGAAGAATTAACGCGGCGCTACACTAGCCGCCTCCGTCACCAAGCTCGTCCACAGACGCGCCAGCACCTGACGAGGACGGCGGACCAGCCGAGAGCCAGCTCTCGGGACCGTGGCGATCGATCATGCTCTGCACTCACGGCCACCAGCGACCGACATCCTCCACGGCTTCGATAACTTCCTGAAGCGCCCGTGTGCCGCCGATGGCTTCGGTGTGTCTCGCCAGCCCGCTCATTACAGTCAGGAGCTCTGCCCGGGGCAAGCTGCCCAGTAACTCGCGGATCGGGCCGGCTGAGTCTTCACACCCACGTCCTTGCCAGGAGAGCCGCATGGCACCGGCGAAAGCGGATGACAGCGTTGCGGCCTTCTGATGCGGCCGCGTAAACGACCGTGCAGCCTCGATCAGCTCTTGCCAGAACCAGATTGGGGCCTCTCCGACCATGTCAAGCGTGCGACCCGGCCGCGTACCCGGCAGATGGCTGGACGACGCAATCGAGGCGACAATGACTCGCAGCACGGCGTTCTTTCGGTCATGATCTTGTCGAGATGTTCGGCGAGGTCAGCCCGGTTATCCTCGTTGTCCGGCGAGAGCCTGAACCGGCGGTAAGGATCCTGGCGTGCCGACAGATTGGTGCCCACCCGCATCGTGGCAATCACGTAGACGTTCGGTGGGAGAGTCACCGGGAGCCCGAGAGGTAACTGACCGGAGGGGTGCTCGGAGACGTGGTCAAGGCCGTCTACTGCGAGCACCAGTCGGTGGCCGAGGCTTTGTGCGCGGTCAGCGGCTTCGGCCAGCACCTGCCGGAAGCCTGACGGTCCGGACGCAGTAAGCGACAGCGTGCCGTCGTTGACGAACTGCGCCAGTTGGTACCGGGCGACCAGTTGGACCGCAATACTGCCCAGCGCGGAGACCGGATCAGCACTTGCGGAATCGTAGAGGCTGATGAAGTGTGGGATGCAGTTGTGGTGTATCGCGAGCCATGCGCAGAGCGTGGTCTTGCCCACCCCCGCTTCGCCTTCGATGAACAGGTAGCCTCGTCGCTCAGGATGCCCGAAGAGTGCGTCAAGCTCGGGAAGCAGCCACCCTCGCCCAGTGAAATTCGCCGTATCCAGCTTCTCGAACTCTTCTGTGCAATCGATGTGACCTTGAAGGCCCGGGAACGTATCGGAGATCTCATGCTGGATCTCCTTGGCGTACCCGGCACCAGACATCGCTGATGAGTCCGTCGCGCCGAATCCGGAACCGAGACCGGCGAACGTACGAAGTGTCTCGCTCGGGATCATGTAGGCGGTATCCGGTGTGGCGAGCCGCTCAACCACCATGCCGACTACACTGGCACTGCGGCTGTGCCACACCGGGGAGCCACTGAACCCGGGCTCGATTCGCATGTCGCCCATGGGATTGAGCTGTACAAGGCCGTCAGCCTGCGGCCCGGAGAGCGCGACCTCCACCCAAACACCTTTAGTTGCCTCGCCGGGCACGCCAAAGACGTGGGCGGTTTCGGATGGGGATCCGCCACGTCGGACAACTCTGGGAAGGCGGGCCGGACGGGCACCTGACGGAGCTGGCCCGGTCAGCCTAAGCGCAGCGATGTCGTCCCGCGCCGCACGTTTGTTCGCATCACCGTGGTCCGTTTCCCTTGGTTCCACCGAAGCTGTAACACGCTTTCCCTCGGCTGAGCACACGAACTCCACCGTGACCTGGCATTTCAGGCCAGCAGCATTCTTTACGGGCACGCGCTGCAGAACATGCGCGCAGGTGATAATGAGGTCGTCCTCGACGAGAAAACCGACACCGACCAGATATCGGTCGTCGTCGCCCGACCAGATTCGAACGATTGCCTCTTCCGGCGCGTTCGCGTACGCAGTCGTCATGATGTGCTTTGATGGTCATTCTTCCAGGTCAAACGTAATGTGATGCTGGCATCGCTCGTAGCTTTGACGAACACCACCTTCGCCTCACCCGAAAATCCGATCTTGATCTCTGCGACGATCTCCGCTGGTGGCATCGCCACGGAATTGACCTGCGCGGCGATTGCTTCGATCACCGGCCGGATCCGACCCACAACCTCGGAGAGACTCTCGTCGATCCGGTGTCGGCGGTCTCCAGACACTCGCTGGTACCCACCGTCATCGACAACCTCCAGCAGGATCGTCTCGTCTCCAGTCGATACCTCGACGAAGCTCATTCAAGGCCTCCCCCGAACAAAGCATGATCCCCTGGTGGCCACCCGGGCCGGGCGCCATCGACGCACGAAGCGTCTTGCTGGCCATCGGCACCGACAGTGCCAACACTTACCCTGCGACCCGATCACGATGACAACAGTTGGTCACCTTACCTGGCCGGAAGCTCCGTGCTCCTCGGGCTCAGCCACCTTCTGTTGGCATTCTTACCGGCACCGCCACGGCGATGCGAGGCTACTTCGGCAGCACGAACGGAGCTGCCGCGCCCTGTCCGCCCCGCGTTCGCTCTCCACTCGCGATCAGTATGCCTACTCAACCGTACGACTCTGTCAGCTCCCTGATGTCGGTGAAGGTCAGGGAGATGGCGATCGCCGCGCTCCACGGCTCCGCGGCGTCGCTGCGGGTGGAGAACGCATCGAAAGGGACCCTGCACGTCGTCTTCGACGAGACGCAACTGCCCGCGCTGATCATGCACCTGGAAGACGGCGCCAGCCTGCTCCCCCATTGACCCTTCACCCCCTCGAGGGCGTGGGATAGACCTTGATGCGCCACGACGAAGCCACCCGGTCCTGGTGATCGACGTCATGCCAGAGGTTTTTCCTTGAATGCGCTTCCAGCCAACCGAGGATGTACGTGCCTTCGTCCTCGGACTCGTGGACACCCTCCGAGCCGCAGACGCTCTCGCGAATGTCACTCCGGTCGTCCAGGTGATCATTGAGTGGCGGCACACCGCGGAGGTGCACGCAGACCCCGACCGCGCCGCCCGCATCCGACAGATCGATGACGGCTACGGCTGGTACCAGAGCCCACCATCGACACATGACGCAGAAGCGTGGAGACCGGGTAGCAACGGACTAGAACCGCTGGCGGATCTTGCTCGGCACCATGGCTCCGATGCCGTAGCGCCGAGCCAGCGCGTTTACCCGGGCGGAGATGCTCTGCCGATATGTCTTGGGGGCGTAGGCGCCTGCGCTGTAAAGCTCTCGGTAGCGGGACACCAGTTCGGGGTGCTCGCGCTCCAGCCAGGCGAGGTACCACTCCCGCGCTCCGGGTCGCAGGTGGAGCACGAGTGGGGTGATGCTGCGGGCGCCGGCTTCCGCGATCGCGCACACGGTCGCCTCAAGTTGGCTGACCGAGTCGGTGAGATACGGGAGTACGGGCGCCATCAGCACACCGCATCCGATGCCTGCATCGGTGAGCGTGCGACACACGCGCAGCCGGGCACGGGGAGCGGGCGCGCCAGGCTCGACTCGCCGCCAGAGCGCCCCGTCGACGAATCCCACTGAGACATTGACCGCGACGTCAGTGACCTTCGCGGCTTCGCGAAGCAGGTGCAGGTCGCGCAACACCAGGGTGCCCTTGGTGAGGATCGAGAACGGATTCCGGGCATCGCGGAGAGCCTCGAGGATGCCGGGCATCAGCCGGTAACGCCCCTCGACCCGCTGGTAGGGATCGACGTTGGTGCCCATCGCGATATGGCTGCCCGCCCAACGCGAGGACGTGAGCTGCCTACGCAGCAGCTCCGGCGCGTTGACCTTCACCACGATCTTCGAGTCGAAGTCGATTCCCGCATCAAGATCGAGGTACTCATGAGTACGCCGCGCGAAGCAATAAACACAAGCATGGCTGCAGCCCCGATACGGGTTGACGGTCCACTCGAACGGCATCCGGGATTGGCCAGGTACCTTATTGATGATCGACTGCGCCCGCACCTCGTAAAAGGTCATCCCGCGGAACTCCGGGGTGTCAAAGGTACGCGTGATGACGTCATCCACCCCGAACAGCGCGTCCTGGGCGGACTCGTCCGAGAGCATCAGGTTGTCCCACCGCATCGCCCCACTGTATCGAACACACATTCGATCCGCTAGGAACGTAGCGCGGTATCGACCAGAGAGGCACGCCTAGCCGATGAGTGCGCTGGACCATAGAACCGGCCGGCACCGTGACCGCGGCACCGTCGAGCCGGTCGGCACCGCCAGCGGGCATGGCCACGGACATGGCCACGGACCTGCGCCCCCGTCCTCCCGCCGAGTCAAGATATTGCTGGTCGCGGTGCTGGTCCCGGTCGCGCTAGCCACCCTGGTAGGGCTCTGGCTGACCTGGCCGGGTGCCCAGCCGCACAGCGGTGTCGACATCGGATTAGGGCAGCGGCCGGTGCAGGGCGACGTGCTCACCGCAACCTCCGCGCCCTGCACCACCGGCGGTGCAGACGTTGGTGGTGCAGGGCCGGCAGGTCAAGACAAGAGGTGCATCTCGCTCGGTCTGCGGCTCACCGACGGCGACTCCCCCGGTGTGCTGATCCAGCAGGTATTACCCGACGAACCGAGCACGCCGCGCTTCGCTGTCGGCGATCACGTGGTCCTCGGGTACACCGGTGGCAATCCTTCCGACGCCGCCTCTTACCAGATCCAGGATTTTCAGCGCGGCGCCTCGATGCTGTGGCTGGCCGCGCTGTTCGCCGCAGCCGTGTTGTTGCTCGGCCGGTGGCGAGGACTGGCGTCGCTGGCCGCGCTGGGTTTCAGCTTTCTGGTGCTGGTGACGTACCTGTTCCCCGCGATCCTGACCGGCGGGAACCCGGTGATCGTCGGTGTGCTGGCCGCGAGCGTGATCATGTTTGGGGTGCTGTATCTCACTCATGGTGTCTCGGCGCAGACCTCCAGCGCGGTGCTGGGCACTGTGTTGAGTCTCGCTCTGATCGGGCTGCTCGGTACCGCTTTCTCCGCGGTCACCCAGCTGACCGGGCTGGACGATGACACCGCCAAACTCATCGGAGTTCTTGGCCACGGAATCGATGCCCGGGGATTGCTGCTCGCGGGGATGCTGATCGGAGCCCTCGGCGTGCTCGACGATGTCACGGTCACCCAGACCAGTTCGGTGTGGGAACTGCGTCGGGCTAATCCCGAACTCGGGGCCCGGCAGCTCTATACCGCCGCGCTGCGGATCGGCCGGGACCACATCTCCTCAGCGGTCAACACCTTAGCCCTGGCCTACACGGGAGCCGTGCTACCCGTGCTGCTGCTCTTTTCGCTGTCCGGGCAGAGTTTCGGCGCCCTGGTCACCACCCAGGACGTCGCCCAGGAGGTGGTACGCACGCTGGTCGGCAGCATCGGGCTCGTCGCCGCTGTCCCGATCACCACGGCGATCGCCGCACTGGTTGCCCGCCGCGATCAGATCGAGCCCGCCACTCAACGGTGATCATCGGAACTGAGCGATGGCAGTGCAATTCCGCACGGCCAGCACTCACTCTTGACGATCTTGGCGGAGCATTTGAGCGGTTCACAAACCTCGGGATCGGCCAGGCATCGCGAGGCCATGCAGGAACGGGTTGCTCGCACGTTCCCTGCCGATGGTGGTCTGTAGGCCATGACCCGGCAGCACTACGGTTTCGTCGTCCAGCACGAGGATCTTGTCCCTGAGCGAGGCGAGCATCTGCTTGTGGTCACCGCCGGGTAGATCGGTTCGTCCGATCGAACCGGCGAACAGCGTGTCGCCGGACACCAGCAGCGCTGGCCCCGCACCGGAGCCATCACCAGCCGCCGAGCGGAAGGTCACCGAGCCCCGGGTGTGGCCCGGGGTGTGGTCGACGGTCAGGGTCAGCCCGGCCAGCTCCAGGGACGCCCCGTCAGCCAGCAAGCGCACCTCACGGGGTTCGCGCAGCGCAACCCGGCCACCGAAGAACTGGCGCGCTTCGGTGGACAGCGCCCGGAGCGGGTCGGTCAGCAGCACCCGGTCCTCGGGATGGATCCACGCCGGGATGTCGTTGCCGTCGCATACCGGCGTCACCGCGAAGATGTGATCGAAATGCCCATGTGTGAGCAGTACCGCCACCGGGTCGAGCCGGTGGCGGCGCAGCAGGTCGTCTAGTGGCTGCTCGGCACCCTCACCCGGGTCGACCACTACGCACGGACCACCAGCCTCGTGGGCGAGCACGAAGCAGTTAGCCTGGAACGATCCGGTGGGAAAACCTGTGACCAGCACAGGTCCAGCCTAGGGCGCGCACGTCAGGGAGGCTGACTGCGGGCTTAACCACGGCCCACATAGACTGCGCCGCGATCGTCGCCGAACCACAGGAGTCCGGGTGCCCACGAACGAGCAGCGTCGCGATGCCGCGAAGCGCAAACTGGATCGCCAGCTTGCCCGCCGAGCCGAACGCGCCAAGGCCCGCCGCAGATATGCCGTGGCGGGTGGCGCGGCCGCGGTGGTGCTGGTCATCGGCATCGTGGTGCTGATCGTGACGTTGGGCAACCGGCACCAGGCAGTCGAGGCCACCGCGACGCCGTCCGCCGCAGCAAAACCGGCCAAAGCGAGCGCTCCGGCCACACCCAGCGCCGACAACAAGCTCACCCCACTACCTGTTCGGCCGACGCCGCTGGCTGCCTCGGTAGACTGCCAGTACCCGACCACCCAGCAGACCCCTGCCAGGCCGGTGAAGCCCCCGCTGGCCGGCCCCACCTCCGCCAGAGGCACCGTGCCGGTGACCATGCAGACTTCGGCCGGCGCGATCGGCTTGACTCTCGACCGGGCGTTGGCCCCGTGCACCGTGAACAGCTTCGTCAGCCTTGCCCAGCAGGGTTTTTACGCCAACAGCCCGTGCCACCGGCTGGTCACCAACCCCGGATTGCAGGTTCTGCAATGCGGTGATCCGACTGGCTCCGGTGCCGGCGGACCGGGATACACCATCCCGGATGAGGTGTTTCCCCAGCTGACCTACGGGCGCGGGCTGGTGGCGATGGCCAACACCGGCCAACCCGACAGCGGTGGTAGCCAGTTCTTCCTGATCTACGGCCAGACTCAGCTCCCGCCGCAATACACCGTCTTCGCCTCGATCTCGCCGACCGGTCTCGAGGTCCTCGACCAGGTAGCCAAGGCAGGCGACGACGGGTCGCTGGAGCCCTCTCCTGGTGGTGGCAAGCCCAACCAAGCAGTCACGATCACGTCCGTCGACGTCAAGGCGACCTGACGGGCCCAGTGGGGGCCAAGTCAGTTGGACGACGTGACCCGGTAGACGTCGTAGACGCCCTCGATGTTGCGCACTGACTGCAGCACGTGGCCCAGGTGCTTCGGATCACCCATCTCGAAGGAGAACCGGCTCACCGCCACCCGGTCTCGGGTGGTGGTGACCGAGGCGGACAGAATGTTCACCCGACCGTCGGCGAGCACCTTGGTCACGTCGGACAGCAGGCGGTGTCGATCCAGCGCCTCCACCTGGATCCCGACCAGGAACACCGACGCTGACGAGGGCGCCCACTCGACGTCGACCAGCCGCTCGGGCTGCGCCCGCAGCGACTCGGCGTTGGTGCAGTCGGTACGGTGCACGCTGACCCCGCCCCCGCGCGTGACGAACCCGAGGATCTCGTCGCCCGGCACCGGGGTGCAGCACCGGGCGAGCTTAGCGTAAACGTCTGTGGCGCCACTGACCCGCACGCCGGAGTCGCTGGTCGCTCGACGGCGCTGGACGGTCGAGGGAGTGGCCCGATCGGCCAGTACCTCCTCGGCACCCTCCTCACCGCCAAGCAGCGCGACCAGGCGTTGCACCACGTGGCGCGGCGAGGCGTGGTGCTCGCCGACAGCGGCGTAGAGGGCGCTGACGTCGGGATAACGCAGCTCTCGGGACACGGCCACCATCGACTCGGCGGAGACCAGCCGCTGCACCGGCAGCCCGACCCGGCGCAGTTCCTTGGCGATGGCGTTCTTGCCA
>JAICSB010000633.1 GCA_025937115.1 Pseudonocardiaceae bacterium
GCGGTCTACGAGGTCACCGAGCGGCGGATGAGCGAGGACTACATCGCGCTGGAAGAACTGCTGCAGCCCACCATGGACGAGATCGACGCGATCGCGTCCCGGGGCGGCGTCGCAGCCGGTGTGCCGACCGGCTTCGTCGACCTCGACGCGGTGACCAACGGTCTGCACCCAGGTCAGATGGTGATCGTCGCGGCCCGTCCCGGAATCGGCAAATCCACGCTTGGACTTGATCTTGCTCGGTCCTGCTCAGTCGCCCACGGGATGGCCAGTGTGATCTTCTCGTTGGAGATGAGCCGCACCGAGATCGTGATGCGGCTGCTGTCTGCCGAGGCCAAGATCCGGTTATCGGATATGCGGTCCGGCCGGATGACCGACGACGACTGGACCCGGCTGGCCCGGCGAATGGGTGAGATCAGCGAGGCTCCGCTGTTCATCGACGACTCGCCCAACATGACGATGATGGAGATCCGGGCCAAGGCGCGGCGCCTGAAGCAGCGCCATGACCTGCGCCTGATCATCGTGGACTACCTGCAGCTGATGACCTCCGGCAAGAAGGTCGAATCGCGCCAGCAGGAGGTCAGCGAGTTCTCCCGGCACCTGAAGCTGTTGGCCAAGGAACTCGAGGTCCCCGTGGTGACGATCTCGCAGCTCAACCGAGGTCCCGAACAACGCACCGACAAGAAGCCGATGCTGGCTGATCTACGCGAATCCGGGAGCCTCGAGCAGGACGCCGATATGGTGATGCTGATCCACCGACCCGATGCCTGGGAGCGCGACGATCCGCGCGCCGGTGAAGCCGATCTGATCCTGGCCAAGCATCGCAACGGGCCAACGACGACCGTGACCGTTGCCCACCAACTGCACTACAGCCGTTTCAACGACATGGCCCAGGGTTAACTAGCGATCTTGTTTTCCGGGCTCAGTCAGTCCGGTTCGCCGCGGCGCTTGCGATGGATCACCCAGCTCAGGTCCACCAGCGCGATTGCACCAAACACCGCGAGGGCTACGCCCAACGCTGTCAAGCCGGACTTGATCAGAAATACCGCACCGGCGGCGCAGAACACCAGCCCGAAGCTGGCTAGTACGGCGCGCAGCGTCAGCGCACTGCGGGCCGGCGACGACCCAGCGAAGCCCGCAGTCGGGTCGTGGTATCCGGGCAACCCCCGCTCGTAGTCGGCGCGGGTGCGCCGGCCACGCCGGTTGTCGTGCGATGACACGCCTTCTCCGATTCCGCCGACCTCTGACCCGCACCACACTCACCCCCCCGAACTCCACAGCAGAGCTGTCTCGCGTCCTGGGAGTAGCGTTGTCGTGGAGTTCGGGAGCTGTGGTGCAGTCCGCTGGCCACTGCTGGGATACCCCGCGGGATCGCGGGCAAACTGGTGGGACTGCGAGTAACTGGTGGGACTGCGAGTAAACGGGCTGGATTGCGGGCAAACTGGTGGGATGCGACGCGCGTCCGGCTGCGGCCCTGAAGACCAGCCGGCCCACGGGTACCCGCTGTTGGGTCGATCGGCCGCCCGGCTACTCTCCACCGCGATGCATTCACGAGCGCAAGTCATCCATCTCGGGGAGTTGTCTGGTCAGCTGCGCCAAGCGGCGAGGCATCTGTTCGAGGTGGTGCTGGCCCCGCTAGGGCTGTTCTACCTGCTACTGACGCTGACGAACCTGACCGGTGGGCTGATCGCGGCGCTGGCTTGGGCGTTGACGGCGCTGGGCCGCAGGGTGGTGACCCGTACGCCGATCCCCGCCGTGCTGTGGCTCACCACCGGGTTGCTGGTGGTCCGCACCGCCATCGGGTACGCCACCGGCAGTGTCTTCCTCTATTTCCTGCAGCCCACGTTGCAGAATTTCCTCATCGCATTCGGACTGCTCGCCACCGTAGGGCTGCGCCGGCCGCTGATCGCCCGGTTGGCTGACGACTTCTGCGCTTTTCCGGTCGCGCTCACCAGCAACCTTCGGGTCCAGCGGTTCTTCCGGCGGGTATCGCTGCTGTGGGCGATGGTGTTCCTGACCAACGGGGTGGCGACGCTGTGGGTGCTCGCTCGCGCGACCCTGGGGGACTTCCTGATGGTGACCACCGCGGGTTCGTTCACGCTGGTGGGGATCGCCGCGGTGGTATCCCTGCTGTGGTTTCGCCGGGAGCTGCGCGGCGAGGGCATCCGGCTACGATTCGGCGTCCCGACCGCAGCCCAGGTCGTGACCTAGGCGCTTCGGCTCAGCCGAAGCGCTGGGCTAGCCGGTGGAACAACTCTGGTACCGCACCCTGCACCCGCGCAGCCACCGTGAGCC
>JAICSB010000388.1 GCA_025937115.1 Pseudonocardiaceae bacterium
CGCTACGCCGGGGACCTGGCGTTCGCGCGGAACGCTGCGGAAGGCTAAGCCTGATGGGCGGTGCCAGGCGCAGCGGTATGACCCAAGGCACAGCGCCGCCCGGTCCGATGGCACGGCGGATCGGCTATGCGGTGGGCATCACCACTGGACGCCGTGCGGCACTGCTCGCTGCATTGGTCTGTGTGCTGATGCTGAGCGTGGCGGTGCCGCTGCGCAACTATGTGGGCCAGCGCGCCGAGTTGGCAGCGGTCTACGAGCAACAACAGATGCTGGCCGACAAGATCGCCGAGCTGGAGCGCCGCCGCGGCCTGCTGGCCGACCCGCAGCACATCGAGACCCAGGCCCGCGAGCGGTTGCGCTACGTGCTGCCTGGGGAAGCGCCGTACCTGGTGCAGCTTCCGCCCGGCCCCATTACTATCAGCAGCACTGGCGCGACCGACAGCGCCGGCGGTACCGGAAATGTCCAGTCATCCGCAGAGCCGTGGTACGGCCAGCTCTGGAAGTCGATCAATAGTGGGTGAGCCGGTGGACCGCGCCGACTGGGAGGCTGTCGCCGCGCAGCTGGGCCGGTCGCCGCGGGCGCTGCGGGCGGTCGCGCACCGCTGTCCCTGCGGGCTGCCCAGCGTGGTGCAGACCCAGCCACGGCTCGATGACGGCACCCCGTTTCCCACCCTCTATTACCTGACCTGCCGCCGCCTCGGTGGCCTGGTGGCACGGAGGGAAGCTGCCGGCGTGATGCAGGAGATGACCGAACGGCTCGCGACGGATCCTGTGCTGGCGCAGGCCTACCGGAGCGCGCACGAGTCGTACCTGGCCGAGCGCGACGCGGTGCAACCGCTGGGCACCCAAGTCAGCGCCGGTGGCATGCCGGACCGGGTGAAATGCCTGCACGTCCACGTCGCGCACGCCCTGGCCCGCGGCCCCGGCGTCAACCTCTTCGGCGACGAAACCCTAGCCGCCATCGGCGACTGGTGGCTACCCACCCCGTGCGTAGGCGGGGAGGAAGGTGGCAATGGTGCGGGTTGCGGCGATTGACTGTGGGACGAATTCCATCCGGCTGCTCGTGGCGGATGTTTGCGCTGGCACGGTGAGTGATGTGCATCGGGAGATGCGGATCGTGCGGCTCGGTCAGGACGTCGACGCCACTGGTCGGTTGGCTCCAGATGCCCTGGACCGCACTCGGCTGGCACTGGCTGACTACGCCGCCATCGCGCGGGGCGCCGGTGCGCAGCGGGTCCGGATGGTGGCCACCTCGGCGACCCGCGACGCCGCCAACCGGGACGAGTTCTTCGCGATGGTCGGCCGAACCCTCGGTACCGACGCTGAGGTGATCACCGGAGATGAAGAGGCGCGGTTATCTTTCACCGGGGCGGTCGGCGGTCTGGATCCCGCTGACGGTCCGTTCCTGATCGTCGATGTCGGTGGCGGGTCCACCGAGGTGGTACTGGGCCAGTGGGATGGTGTGCGGGCGGATGTGACGGCGGCACGGTCGGTGGACATCGGATGTGTCCGGATCACCGAGCGGCACCTCCGCAGCGACCCCCCGACACCTGACGAGATCAGTGCCGCTGAGCATTTCGCGGCCGAAACCCTGCAGCAGGCGTTCGCCGAGGTACCGGTGGACAAGGCCCGTACCTGGGTCGGCGTGGCGGGCACCGTCACCACGCTGTCCGCTATCGCCCAGCAGCTGCCCGCCTATGATCCCGAAAGCACCCACCTGTCCCGGCTGTCACTGCAGCAGGTGCGAGCCACCGCTGAGCAGCTGCTCGCGTCGACGCACCAGCAGCGGGCAGCGAACCCGGTCATCCACTCCGGCCGGGTGGATGTGATCGCCGGCGGTGCACTCATCGTGCGGGTGCTCGCCGAGGAGTTGCATACCCGGGCCGGCATCAGCGAGCTGGTGGTCAGCGAGCACGACATCCTCGACGGCATCGCGCTCGGCCTCGCCTGATGGGCACCGAGCTGGACATGCTGGACGACGAGATAACCCGGTGCCGGGCCTGCCCGCGCCTGGTGGCCTGGCGGGAGCAAGTCGCCGCCGACAAGCGCGCCGCCTACCGTGCTGAGACCTACTGGGGACGTCCGGTTCCAGGCTTTGGACCGCCCGACGCCGCGCTGGCCATCGTCGGGCTCGCGCCGGCCGCACACGGCGGCAACCGGACCGGCCGGATCTTCACCGGCGACCGCTCCGGCGATGTGCTCTTTGCTGCGCTGCACGAGGTCGGCCTGGCTAACCAGCCGATCGCCACCCACCGCGGTGACGGACTGACGCTGCACCGCACCAGGATCACCGCCCCGGTACGGTGCGCCCCCCCGGCCAACAAACCCACCCCCACCGAGCGCGACACCTGCCGTCCGTGGCTGATCAGAGAGCTGCAGCTGCTGCGCCCGACGCTGCGCGCGGTGGTCGTGCTCGGTGCCTTCGGCTGGCAGGCGCTCTTGCCCGCGCTGAGCGCCGCCGGCTGGCTGGTGCCAACCCCGCGGCCCCGTTTCGGGCACGGCACCGAGGTCGCCCTGGATGGGCTGCACCTGCTCGGCAGCTACCACGTCAGCCAGCAGAACACCTTCACCGGTCGGCTCACCCCGGCCATGCTGGTCGACGTGCTGCGCCGGGCGATCGACCTAGCCGGGATCGCAGCTCCTTCTTGATCGCTCGATGGCCAACTAAGCCGCGTGGCACACCACAGCCGTGTCTGGGCCAGTGGAAGCCTCAAGCCTATAGACAATTCGTGATATGATCGCGGTATGGATGCGAGTTCCGGGACGATGATTCGTGAGGCTCGTCGCCGAGCTCGGCTGTCGCAGACCGATCTTGCGCGACGCGCTGGTGTCGCCCAGTCGGTGATCAGCGCGTATGAGTCCGACCGGCGTGAACCGGGCCTTCGTACCCTCGCCAAGCTGATCGACGCTACCGGCCATCAGCTCGTCTTTAAGCTGACAGCCGCACCACGCAATCGGCTCGGGCTACCCGACACGCGACTTGGTCGGCGTCTCCGTCGGCACCGCCGTGCCCTGATCGACATCGCCGCCCGGCGCGGGGCGCGCAACGTGCGTGTCTTCGGCAGTGTCGCCCGAGGTGACGACACCGATACCAGTGACATCGATCTGCTCGTAGACCTTGACGTCGGCGTCGGCGTTGTGTCGTTGGCTGGGCTGAACAGGGAACTGGCCGAGTTGCTCGGTGTCGACGTCGACGTCGTGCCGAGCGCCGCACTCAAACATGCGATACGAGACGAAGTCTTAAGTGAAGCGATCGCGCTGTGAGTCGTCGCGATGATCAACGGTTGGGTGACGTCCTCGCTGCTGCCCCAGCCATCGCCAACCACATCACGAGAGGCGGGCTCGATGACGGGCTGGTATTTGACGCCGTCCGAGTTCGGCTGATCGAAATCGGCGAAGCAGTCAAAGCCATCGATCCCGACCTGCTCGCGCGAGAACCAGCCATCTCGTGGATCGACGTCGCCGGCATGCGTAACCACCTCGCCCACCGGTACTTCGACACTGCCCATGCAATCGTGCAGGCTACTGTTACCGAGGACCTGCCACCCCTCGTGGCCGCGGCCAAGCGGCTGCTCGATCATCTTACTGTTGATCCACGGTCGTGATCGTCGGTGCATACGCGGTCTCGGCCAGAAGAGTGGCCGCTGCTCGATGAACAGCGTCGACAGATCGGGTTCTTGATCCGTCCTCGGGTGACGCGGATACCCTTAGCGCTGGCCCCCGTAGCCCAACCGGCAGAGGCAGGTCCCTTAAAAGGGCCGCAGTGTGGGTTCGAATCCCACCGGGGGCACGTACAGCAGTTCGAGCAACGGCTGTGGCTTGATCACGTCGACTTGCCGGGACGCGGCCACGGCGCCGCCTGCATTTCGGCAGCCCAGATGGCAATGACGGCTGCTGCGGTGCTGCGGTGGCGAACCGGGAGATCACCATCCCAGAGCAGGGTCCAGAGTCGGTCGATGTAAGGTGGCGCGCCGCTGACG
>JAICSB010000259.1 GCA_025937115.1 Pseudonocardiaceae bacterium
CGTTGTTGGTGCGGCGGGTGCGTGGGTGGTCGCGGCGGCCCAGGCGGTAACCAGCGACGACCTCACCACGCAGCAGCTCATCGACGCTCATGTTCAGGTTGCCCGTCAGCTCGAGCAGTGTCTCCAGCGAAAGTCCGCGCTTGCCGCGTTCGGCCTGTGAGATCGCGCTCGGCGACACCCCGGCTAACCGGGCGAGGTCTGATTGGCTGAGCTGCCGCTGGGTCCGCGCGGCGCGCAGCGCCACGCCGATGCGGGCGGCGACCGGCGCGGGGGTCAGCGCGGGCAGGCCGTCGACGTCGCGGTAGCGAAAGACGCTGCCCACGATGCCGGGCGGGCGACCCTCGGCCTTGGCGACCCGCAGCCGCGAGTCACCGACCACGAGGACGCATTGGGTGACTTCCTCGATGGTGCGCCGCAAGCCGGGATAAAGCGCACCGGCGGGCACGGACCAATAGGCGATCGCACCGAGCTCGAGGAGCTGCGGGCAGCAGTGCGCGAAAAAGCGCGCGGCGACGTCGGCGCCCCAGCGCTCGATCATCGTCTCCATGGCCTCGAACAGGACCAGGTTCCGCTCCCCGCGTCGGCAGCGCTCGACGATCGCGCGGAGCAGCGGCGCGGGCTGGGACAGCTCGCTGCCGCGGCGGGCGTCGATGAGATCGAAGCCGCGGAGCTGCGTTGGCTCACCGGAAAGGGCGACGTAGAGGACCTGGTCGTAGTGCCCCTCGACCGCGGCGACGGCACGGTAGAACGGCTCGGCCGCCGGCGGACCGGCGACCTCGAAGACGACGTTGTCGCCCCAGAACAACCCGCCCAGCGTGTGATCGAGCTCGGCGATCCCGGTGCTTGCCACGTCGTGAAGCAGCCATGGCGTAGCTGCGGGCAGGTCCGGCACGTCATGAAGCATAGCTTCCGGAAAACACCCATTCTGTTTCTCACGCTCTACCATGGTGATTGTTCCCAAGTACCAGGCCAGCGTCGTGAACTCGACAGCACGGACGTTCTATGCGCCCGGAAACGTCCGTGCTGTCGAGCTCACGACGTACCCTGCCCCGCGCAGCTTGCGGGCCACCCGACCTCATCGGCAAGACGAACGCATTCCGGTATTTTATATCGCGTTACGATAGAAATCGTTCGGATGGGTGCAGTGACGAGACCGTGCCGACCGGACAGGCACCCCAGGAGGCGTGTCGTGCTCAGTGACCACGAACGCGAGGCGCTGCACGAGATCCAGCACCAGTTACCGGTCGAGGACCCGGGCTTTGCGCAGTCCTTCGACACCGAGGCGCGGTCCTTCAACATCGCGCCGCAACAGCCACGCCACGGCTCGCCTGACCTGACCCGGCGGATCTACACAATCTTGCTGGTACTGAGCTTGACGTACGGGGTGATCCTGCTGCTGGCGGGATCACCGATCAGCGCCCGTATCCAGTGCGCTGGCCGCGGCTGATTCATGTCGGGGCTGGCGCTGATTCGGCGAGGGAGTCGCTGGCCGTGGCGAGGTGCGCGACGCACAGGTGCGGGTTGACGAATGGCTCGAGTCTGGTGGCCTCGATGGGGGCGTCGAGGTTGGCGAGGGTTTGCCTGAGTAAGCCCAGGTGTACCGCGCAGACCACGTCGGGGTGCTTACTGGCGACGGCGTGGAAGGGGCAGGCGTGCAGCAGGATCCGGCGGTGTGATCCGTTCCGGTCCAGTTCCGGTTGAAAACCGAGTTCGGCGAACGTGGCGATGACTCGGCGGACTGCCTCGTCGGCGGAGACTCCGGCGAACGGCGGGGAAGACCGCGGGTGACGGTGGGCGAACGCGCGACCAGCCTCCTCGGCCAGCTCGCTAGGGATAGTGCTGCTGGAGGCCAGGTAGCTGGCGAGGATATCGGCGAGCAACTGAAAGCCCTCTGGATGGCTGCCGGAGCCGTCTGTGGTCGCGGTGTAGATGAGCCGGGGCCGCCCCGAGGCACGGGGGGAGTCGGTGCGACAACACGCGAGTCCAGCATCGACGAGCACCCTGAGATGGAAGCGCACCGTGTTGGGGTGCAGCGCGGTGCGCCCGGCGATCTGTGCCACGTCCAGCGAGGTGCCGTTGGCACGTAGCAAATCGAGGATCCGGACCCGGCTCGCGCTGGCCAGGGCACCGTGAGTCCTGCTGCGCTCACCGGCTGGGTCGGAGGTCGGCGGCATGCCGACAAGGTACTACGATTACAACTAGGATTATCGTATAAACCCAGGAGGCGGACAGTAGTGGTCGCTGAGTTGACGGGTGCCCAGGTGGATCGAGCTTTCGAGCGACGCACGGAGCCAACCAGGGCGCTGGGCCGGGACGCGGAGGCGGTGGGCCGAGCCTGTTACGACATGGCCTTGCGGTTCCACCGCGGTGGCAGGTTGCTGTGTTTCGGCAATGGTTCGGCGGCCGCCGACGCCGCGCACATCGTGGTGGAGTTCGTGCACCCGGTCATCATGGGAAAACGGGCGCTACCGGCCGTGTCGCTGGCCAATGACGCCGCGACGCTGAGCGGGATTACCCGCTTGGGTGGCTTTGAGGACAGCTTCGCGGCGCAGCTGCGGCTACACGCAGCGGCGGACGACATCGCACTGGGCATCTCGGCGGACGGCGACTGCCCCAACGTCGCCCGCGCGCTGCGCACCGCTCAGGACGCGGGCCTGCTGACGGTGGCGCTGGTCGGCGGCGACGGCGGCCAGATCGCCCGGATCGAGGGGCTGGACCACGTACTCGTCGCACGCTCCGACGACCCACGAGTGGTCAAGGAAATCCACGTCACCACCTATCACGTGCTGTGGGAACTGGTACACGTCTTCTTCGAACAGCCCGGCGTGCTCGCGCCCAGTGTCCTGGGGTGAACGCATTGACCTGCATCATCTGCCCGGAGGTGTCGTCATGAGCGACCTGGAGTCGCTGTACCCGTTCCTTTACGCGGGTAAATCGAACGTGGACGCGGTGCTCGCGGAGGTGTGCCGGTCGACCACCGACAAAACCGAGGAGATCACCCGGCTGCGCGCCGACGTACTGAAACTCTATCGTGATCAACTCATTGACTGTGCCAGCGCGATGGCCCGGTCCTTCGCCGCTGGCGGCCGCCTGTTCACCTTCGGCAACGGTGGTAGCAGCACCGACGCCCAGGCCATCGCGGAGCTCTTTCAGAACCCCGGTCCAGCCGGCCATCCGTTGCCCGCGGCGGCGCTGGCCACCGACGTCGCTGTGCTCAGCGCGCTGGCCAACGATGTCTCCTTCGACGTGGTCTTCGCCCGACCCCTGGCCGCCAACGGCCGCGCCGGGGACATCGCGCTGGGCTTGTCCACCAGCGGCGGGTCAACCAACGTGCTCCGCGGCTTCCAGGAGGCCAACCGCCGCGGCATGCTCACCATCGGTCTGGCCGGCTACGACGGCGGCAACATGGCCGAGGCGGACACCATCGAGCACCTGTTCGTCATGCCGTCGTCCTCGGTGCACCGCATCCAGGAGGCCCAAACCACCACCTACCACGTGCTCTGGGAACTCACTCAACTCGCGCTGAACCCGGCGTGAGAAACCCGCCTTCGGCGGAGGCGGCCTTCTAAAAACAATCACTCTTGACGAAACGCGTCAGGGGGAGCAAGCTTCTAATAAGAGTATTTGTCTTTTTAGAAGGAGGTCCCCATGACCAGCGCTGATCCGTCGACGACGTGATCGCGCTCGACCTGACGACCCTTCCCGGAGTCGCCCCGCGAGGTCGCAAGAGGAGCAACATCATGACAAGCCGCCCAGCCACGGCGCCACTCAAAAGCACGGCGGTCCACTGGGAACGACCGGTGCGGCGATCCTTCTGCGCCCTCGACGAGGCCAGCTATCACCTCGACTCAGCCACCGCACCGTGGAGCGTCCACCTGGAAATCCGGGTCACCGGCAGCGTCGTCGAAGACCGACTGCGCCACGCCGTGGGGGTGGCACTCGCCAGGCATCCCCGAGCTCGCGCGCGGCTCAGCACTGACCGCCGGGGTCGAGGTGCGTGGGAGATCACCCCCAGACCTGACGTTGATCCACTCGACGTTGTGGTGTGCTCTGACGACGACGCTCTGCGAAACGCCCGAGCCCGCCTGCAGAGCCTGGCGGTGCCGCTGGTGACGTCGCCGCCGCTGCGCATCCGCCTCGCCCGTCATCACAATGGCGACGTGGTCATGCTCAACGTCCACCACGCCGCCGGTGACGGCATCGCCGCGCTGTGCCTGCTCCGATCCATCGCTCGGGCCTACGCCGGCAGACCCGACCTCGTGCCCCAAACGCCACCCGAGGAGGTACGGATCCCTTCGCTGAGCGGCCGGTGGGGCCGGCTGCGGGCACTGGTGGGGGAGTTGCGCCAAGCCGCTCCGCGGTCAGCGCACCTGGTCCCGATCGGCGGCGAGGACCGCCCGGGCTACCGGCTCCATCACCTCGTCCTGGACACCGCGCAGACCGCGGCGCTGGCCGCCAAGGGCAAAGCCGGGACCACCGTCAACGACCTGCTGCTGGCCGGGCTGCATCTGGCTGTGGATAGCTGGAACTGCGGGCACGGCGGCGCTGCCGGCCGGCTCAGCGTGCTGATGCCGGTCAACCTGCGGCCTAAGGCATCGTGGCACGAGGTGTTCGGCAACTTCAGCTTCATGGTGCCCGTCGTGACCCGTCCCGCAGACCGCGCCGAGCCCACCGCCACAGTCGAGGCGATCCGCCGCCGCACCCAGCGCATCAAGCGGCAGCGCACTCCGGCCGCCTCGGTCAGGTTCCTCGACGTGCTGCAGCACCTGCCGCTGCCAGCCAAACAGGGCATCGCCCGCCTCGCCGCTTCCGAGCGGGTGATCCCGACGGCCATCCTGTCCAACCTCGGCCGCCTCGAGGAAGACCTCGACTTCGGACCCGAACTCTGCGCCAGCGAGGTCTGGTTCTCCCCGCCGGTCAGGATGCCGATGGGCCTGGCCGTCGGGGCGCTCACCGCCGCAGGCCGGCTCCATCTGGTGTTGCGTTACCGGCACCCGCTGTTCGGCCCGGCTGAAATCGCCGGCTTCGCCGACAGCTACCGCGCTGCGCTTGGTCACCTAGCCGCTGGCACTCACGTCGGATCGTCCAGATGAAGTCCGCTGAGCATCGTGTCGTGGCCGAGGTCGCCACCGCGGGCGCACTCGTCGACGTCGGCGGTGACTGCGCCGAGCAGCGTTGTGTCCTGGGCTACGGCGACGTGGTCGCGTTGAGCGGGGACTTCTTCGCGGGCCCGTACCCATCCGACGACCTGTTCCGGTTGGCGGCTATCCCCGGTGAGCGCGGGACGAAGCTCGGCACCAGGGACGAAATCGTCTGCGCGCTGAAGGTGATGGCGGTCGACGGC
>JAICSB010000120.1 GCA_025937115.1 Pseudonocardiaceae bacterium
CCGATGTACAAATCCGACCGAGACGTTGACCGGCGGGTGATCGACATTATTCATCGGTACGTCGCATCCTCTCCCTGCGGGACAGTAGGCGTAGCGATGCCCCCTCTGCCTCCCCCACAACATATATTCACCGCCCCCTACGGCCGAGGCAAGCACAGTTGTCGCAGTCGGGGGTCCATCAGCGGCTCGATGACCCGTCGCACGCTCATCCACACCGCGTCGGAGGTCTCGGCGACCATCCCGATCTCCGCACGAAGGTTGCGGGCCACCTCCGGGTAGCCGCCGTCATGAAGCAGTTTGACGGGTTCCTGGTCGGGAGGCTTGGACACCGACCAGCGCACCAGCGCACTCACGTCATACCCGTGCAGAGCGGCTGCCATTAGGTAGGCCTGCAGGACGGTTTTGGCGCGGTCGCGGAACACCTTGTCGTTGCCGCCCACGCCCGCGAGTTCCACAGAGGAGGCCTCGACCATGGTGTGTGCTCGGCGGCGGGCGACGTCGGAGTCTTCGCATCCGGCGATCGGTGACCAGCGTAGTTTCGCTGGCCAGCTCACCGCTCCGGTGGCGTCGTAGACCAGCACCGGCCCGGCGTGGGGGCGTCGGGTGCGGGCTAGGGCGGAGAACTCCAGCAGGTCGGGTTTGGTCGTGCTGCACAGCAGCGCCCCTGGCGCCGCGAGCGCCTTGTGCACCAGGTCGCGTCGGGACTTCCCGGACTGGGTCGGTGCCAGCGTGCCTGTGGGGTTTCCCAGTGGTGTGCACATCAGCTGGCCGTGTGGGCTGCGGTGCAGGGGGGCGGCGACCTCTTCCAGTGGGGCCCGGCCCCGCTGGGTTGGGGAGAGGCTGGGGCGGGTCCATTCCGCGGTCTGTCGGGCTGCGGTGAGAGACAGCTCGCGGCGGATGTCGGCCCGGGTGGCGTGCCCGGCCGGGGCCGGCCCGAACCGACGCCAGGCCGGCACCGTAGCCGCGGTGACCGTCGCGGCACCGAACACCACGACCAGGGCGGTGATCGCCCAGTACAGGCCGGGGTGGCTGGCCAGCGCCGGCGCCCACGGCCCACCGAGAGTTGTCCCCGGGCGTCCTGGGTTGCCGAGCACGTGCAAGACCCCGGAGATCCAGGTGTTGGGGCTGGGGAGCTGCCATGGTCCACCGAGCAGGGTGGTGGTGATCGCGGCGCCGAGCATCAGCGCGGCACCCAACGCCATTAGGCCGGCGAGCACCGCGACCAGCAGCCCCATCAGGGCCAGGTCCCGGTCGGCGGTGGGTGAGAGAGCGCGGTTGCTCATGTCTGTGGGCTCCCTTGTGGTGTGGTGCCGGCGATGTGTCGGATCGCGACGATCTTCGGTGCCCATTTGCCCACCGATTCGATGATCACCCCGTGCTTGTCGTCGTAGGCGTTGACGACCAGGCCATTACCGGCGTACATGCCGACGTGGCCGGGATTGCTAGCGGTGCCCAGGCTGCCGGGGATAAACAGGAGGTCACCGGGCTGGGCCTGGTGCAGGCTGGGCACGGGGGTGCCGTTGTGGACCTGGCTGGTGGTGCCGGCCGAGATGGCGACCCCGGCGGCGGCCCACGCCGCCTGCACCAGCCCGGAGCAGTCGAACGCGGTGGGTCCCTTGGCGCCCCACGCATACGGCTTGCCCACCTGGGCCAGCGCGTAGGACACCGCGGCCCGCTGCTGCGGATCGACAGGGAGCTGGAAACCCGCCGGCAGCCGCTGCGGATCCAGCGGGACGTTCGAGCCGCCCTGATCACCACATCCGGTCGAGGCGGTGAACGCGGCCAGCCTCGCCGCCTGATCCGTCGGTAGGATCGCGGTCAGCGGTGGGGCCGGGTTGTCCGGACCGGTCCAAAACTTCCCGACGAGCGTGGCGGCAGGCGGCTCTTGGGGTGCGTAGCGTTCCGGCCGCGCTGAGCGCTGCACTAGCTGCTCGGCAACACCGGGCGGCAGGTACTGCCAGTTCGGGATGACCACCAGGTGCTCAAGGAAACGCCCGGTCGCCGCGGCCGGGTTGAGAATGTCCGCGGGGCTCCCCCACCCCTGGCTCGGGCGCTGCTGGAACAACCCGAGCGAGTCGCGATCACCGTAGTGAACATTATTCAGCTGCGATTCCACGATCGCGGTGGCCGCCGCGAGCACCGCCGCCCGCCTAGGCAGCCGCCGGGACTGGGTGACCTGGGTGATGGTCTGGGCGTTGTTCATCTGCTCGGCCGACCAGGTGCGGTCACCGAGCTGCTGGGATCCCCCGCCGGGACCACCATCGCCACTACAGCCGCCGCCGGCGATCCCGCCGGTGAGCGACACGATGACGACGCCGAGCATCGCCGCCGGCAGCCCGACCGCCGCGACGAGACCCGCAGCGACCGCGGGGCGAAGAGTCGTCTTCAGTGCCGCGCACACCAGCGCCTACTCCGCTGGCCGGGCGCGTAGCTGCGCGTTGGTGTCGAAGATGCGTTTCTCGGTGCTGCTCAGCACGGTCTGCACTTTGTGACCGGGATTGTTCTCGATCTTCCACATGGCGCGGCCGGTGCGTTCCATCGCCCACCCGGTGGTCACGTCCTGCTCTTTGTCGCTCAGCGCGAAGTCCTCGGCGAGCTCGTCGGCTACCCGGGTGGACTGGCCGAACAGGATCCTGGTGCTGCACAGCGCGAGCAGGTCCTTGGCGATGGCCACTTCCTGCGACCCGACCGCGCCGACCGACAACGGGTCAGACGGCTTGTGCATCACCAGGATCTGGATCTTGCGTTCGGCGCGGGACAGTCGCAGGTCCGAATCGACGGCCTGGACCGCGCGCAGCCCCAGCCGCATCTGCCGCTACACCTCGTCACGTACCACGATCCGGATCTCGCCGTCGTCTTGGAGGTCGGTGACCAGTGAGGACCACGAACCCAGGCAGGTCAGGGCCACGGCCACGGCCTGGTCGCCGCGGGAGCGCAGCAGCGACAGGTCCATCGACTGCACCGGTGCGTCCCAGTCCAGCGCGAAGTTCGTTTCCTCATCGAACAGCCCGGCCAGCGGGCCGCTGATGAGGTTGGCCAGCGAGTCGGTGATCGACCGGGTGTGGTCGAGGAACTGGCGGCGGGTGGCGAAGCGCAGACCGTCCCACAGTGCGTCGTCGGGGTCGGCGAGCTCGCGCTGCACATCGGGGATGGTCACCGGGCGCAGCTGGGTGTACCCGTCGGTCGCGCCGACCAGGCGGCGCAGCACCTGCGACAGGACCGCCTCGTCGGTGACCGTCGGTTGGTAGCCCTGCGCCTCGGCCAGCGCTACCAGCAGCTTGACCCACCGGCCCAGGACACCGTCGAGCTCTTCGCGCTGGCGGTGCACCGTCCAGGTGGGCCAGCGGTGCCGCAGGGGCCCGAGATCCAGAGCGTTAAGCCGCGCCGGGCTGCCCCGACCCAACGCGATCGGGGTGATGCCCAGGGCCCGCAGCAGCGGGCTGTACTCGCCTTTGACGTCGCCGCTGATCAGCGTCTTGACCCCGAACAGCATCATCCGCAACAACAAGGCGACGACGGTGCTGCTCTTGCCGCGCCCGGGCTCACCGAAGATGACGATGTTCGGGTTGGTCGCCAGGCCGCGCAGCACCCATTCGATCGGGTGGCAGTAGAACGCGCCACCAGAGAGGGTGTCGTAACCGATCCGCGCGCCGACCGCGGGAATCCCATTGGCCGCCAGCAGCGGGAACAGGCCACCGATCTCGTGGGTGGCGGCCTGGTACACCATCAGCGGCGCCTCCACCGGCGCCCACCCCGCGCCAGTCCGGCACCGCCCGCGGCGCGGCGCCCGCGGCCGGTTGATCCGCTCCCTGGCCGTGAGATCGGCTGGGATGGGTGGCCGTGCCGCGGGGGACGGCCCGAACGTGGACAGCAGCTGCGCGGCGGAGCGCTCCTGGGTTCGGCTCACAGCACACCGCCGCGCAGCCGGGGCAGGCCGATCCCGACCGGCAGGCACGCCGACACGAACGTCGAGTCCTGCGCCAGCTCCAGGCGCAACAACCGAAACCGGCCCGCGGCGTCATGCTCGAGCCGAGCAGCGTGATCCTCCACATTCCAGTGTTGGGGAACGGTCACCGCGGCGGCCACCGCGTATCGCACGATCGAATGCCCCGCCGCCACCGCCCGCTCCTGCGCCTTGGCTCCGGTGGCTTCCCGCTCGTCAGCCGCAGTGGTGACGAAGCCCTTGGACGACTTCCAGTCGGTCATGACGTTCGCGCGGAACCGGTTGCCCTGCACCGCGCGCGAGGCCCGCCCGGCGTCCATCACCTCGTAGTGGATGGCCAAGCACCGGCGTTCGCCGGCGGTCTTGACCGCCAACAGGGGGCCCAGCGACCCGAACACCGTGCCCGCCTCGGGCATCAGAACGGCGTAGCTGACGGTGGTGAACGCGTCGTGGGTGTAGGCCCGCGGGGAAGCTGACGGCGCCTGCGTTGGGCCCGCCGCGGCCAGCGGCAACCCCGACCCGCCGTTCGCGCTCGTCAAGTGCCCGGTGGTCAGCGCTGCGGCAGCCGCCGGGTTGAACCCGGTGCGGAGGGCCTCGGCCATCCCCGCCCCGGACAGCCACTGCACGGTCTGGGCCCCGAGCGCCTTGAGCGGGTCCTCCAGACCATCGAGGACCCGATACAGCACGAACGCTCGCCCGGCGACACCCCCGCCCGCCGCGGCGGCGGGCCTGCGCAGCGCGTCCTCTCGCCCGGAGACCGTCACGAACACCTCGTGGCGCACCGACACCGACCCGATGGTCCGGTCCAGCTCCTCGGAGGCTTGCCGGGTCAACCGAGGCGCGTCAGGCACCTGGTGGCCGGCTCGCCACACCTCGTATTCGGTGCCGTCATCGGGGACCGTGCGCACCAGCAGCGACAGCCGGTCGATCACCTCGCGCTGCCCGATCGACAGCAGCAGATTGCCCAGCCGGGCGGCGAACCGTTCGCACTGCGCCTCCGACAGCATCCCGACCCCGGAGTGGGTCAGCCGCGCAGTGGCACCCTAGCGGCCCTCCCCCGTGTCGTGCACCAGGCATACCCGGCCTTAGCGGAACGGCGCCGGCCGTTCCATGCTGACTCGATATACGCCTCGCGCCGCAGGTCGAACGTGCGGGCGACATCTTCGCGAGTCCACCTTCGCGCTCACTCACGCTTCCACGTCGCACGGTCGCGAGCATCTGACCGGCGCTGGGTGCTGACGACGCCCGCGATCGCACCGCCAGCAGTGCCGATCAGTCCGAGGATCGCCACCACGAACGGCACCCACAGCGGGATCGTTCCTCCCACGACCTACCCGCCCGTCTGTGCACGAAGATTGCGGATCGGCACACTCGTCGGCGACGGCAGAAGCAGCAAACCCACCTTCGTAATTTCGCAACGCATCTCTCGATATACCAGCAGCACCTCGCGCAAATTGCGCTCGAGGTCTTTGCGGAACTGAGCGCGGCCTTGCGGTGTGTTCGCATTGTTCGATCCAAACTGCGCGCGTAACAATTCCCACGGGATCTCTGTTCGTCGACGCAGGTAGCTCGCTCGGTACGTGAGGAAGCAGTACAGATCGAGTCGCAGCGGACTCCCCCGCAACGCTCGCAACGCCTTGACATCGACCGGCACGGGCCGCGTCACAACCTCGTTGAAGAAGTCGGCCGAGAGCCGCACGGTTGACGGCATCAACGTCGGGTGCTCCGGATTCCTGCCAGCCCACCATAGGTCGTACGCGCTCGCGATGTTCAGCCGCCCGCCCGACTCGCGCGACCCATCGCCATCCCAACGCACGCTCAGCGTCGCTTGGAACAGTCTCTCCATCTGCGTTCTCAGCCGACCGACACTGCCGTTGCGCCCGCCGCTCGGCTGCAGGTCGAGCGCGCGCATGAAGTCGGCCAGGCTCGCTCCCAGAGCAAGCTCCGGTGACTTCGTCCGCACCGCCTCGGTGCTCATCCAGGTCAGCAACAACCGCGGGATCGTTCCGAACGGGTAGCCGAGACTTCGCCCAGTACCGTCGCGCTCGACGACCATCCCCGGCTGGACGACGAGCGACAAGTTGCCATTGCGCCGGCCCCACATCGCGACGTCGCCCGGATCTCGGTACGGCAAGCTCGTCTGCGCAAACAGCCGCGCCAAGAACCCGATCGTCTGGTCATCCTGGTCCCAAACCTCCGCAGCGGCTCGCAAGAGGTCGAGCTCGCTACGTCGTGGACGCCCTGGCTGGCCCGCCATAGCTGCGGAGTGTGCCACTCCCACGGCTACGCGGCGTCACTGGCGGTCACAATCGGCGTGTCGTCCCATGATATTTGCCGTATCGGCCCAGGTCAGCGGCTCGACTGCCATCCACAACCGTCAGCGCTTACGCGCTCCGTCCAATGATATTTACCCAATCGGCGCTACGACCGTCTGCCCAGGTCGGCCGGTCACACCCTCGGATATTTGCCCTACGGGGATGAGGATATTTACCTGACGGTCGCGGCCATCGATGCAGGTCAGACCCCGTTTTCTCGGCCCGCCTGTAGGTAGTTCTCCTTACAAATTCACCTGTAGCAGGCGCTGTGCATATGTGGATCGACTCACTGACGACGGACTGGCTGCCCGGCTTCTCAGCTTCTGTTCGAATAAACGACCACACTGCCCGGCACTACTCAACCGGTCATCGGGGCGCTGCCCTCTACTGCCTCTGCCCTCTACTGCCTCTGCCTGCTCAACATCCCAAGCAACGGCCGAGGGTACCCCGGGTAGGTATCTCCCGCTTCGGCTGTCGTCGCGGCAGGACAAGTTGCCTGAGAAGCAGACGCGCTTCGCGCGACCTCGACCAGAGAGGGGTTCCGCGGCACTCCCTTGGTCAACGCGGCTGTCTGACATCAGACCTCACTCCCCTGCCTCCCTCGTGGTCAAGTCCTGAGCGTCCTAATAAATGGGTGGCCTGCTGATCATGCGGCGATGTCCTTGCGTCGGTTGGTCTTGCGGTTGTCGGTGTTGGCTGGGGGTGGGTCGAGTCCCAGCTCAGCGCGGATCAGGGTGGCGAACACGAGCTTGATCGCGGCTTTTTCGTCGGGGAACCGCGGGATCACTTTGGTGCGCCGGCGTTCTTCGACGAAGCTGCGCTCGGCGAGGTTGGTGGTGCGCACCCGGATGCAGCGGCGCACTGGTAGCCGGTGGATGGCCAGCAGCGCGTCGAGGTCGTCGGTGAAGCAGGCGCGGTGGCCGCCAGGTACTGTCGGCCGTGGATGTTGATGAATCGGTCCGCTGCCGCCCGGGCCGCGTCTAGCGTCGGCGAGTCACGGACCGCATAGACGTGCGCCAGGACCTCACCCGCGGTTTCCTCGGGCAGCTTGGCGCGGATGTTGCCCAGCCGGTGAAACCAGCACCGGATTCGAACGCTCGCCGGAAACACGTCGTGATGGCGTTGATCAGCCCGGGCGCGCCGTCGGAGGTGACGGTGGTGGGTGCTCGCATGCCTCGACGCAGCATGCTGCGGAAATACTGGCGCTCCCAGCATCGATGTGGGTCTGATCTTGCGAAGGGAACTGGGTAGGGCCTGGTGGGAGGGTCTTGCGGCCTCGTGCTGTGGGTTGCGGGGTGCGCACGGGGCGCGGCCCGTAGGTTCGGGGGTCGACGAAGATCTTCACCGAGCCTGGAGGGGTCACGCATTCGTGCGTGTGACCGCAGCGTTCCGCCGTCTGTCGGGCATCGTGCGTGGTGTGTCGTTCGGCGATGACGCCGTGGTCGTCGAGGTTGGGTTGCGCCGTGGCCGGTTAGAGTGCCCGTTGTGCTCATTTAGCACCCGGTCGCGCTATGACACCCGCACGGTGTCGGCGACGTGGCGGCACCTGGACTTCGGGCGTTGGCGGGTGTTGCTGCGCGCACCCGGGTTACGTCGGTTGCTCTGCCCGCCCCATGGGGTCCGGGTCGAGGCGGTGCCCTTCGCTCGGCACCGGGCTGGGTTCACCCGAGACTTTGAAGATCTGGTGGCGTTCCTGGCCACCAAGACTGACAACACCACGATCACCCGGATCTCGCGGCTGGACTGGGACAGCGTCGGACGGATGTGTGCGCGGGTGGTCGCCGACGGACTCGACCCAGGCCGGCTCGACGGGCTGGTCAACATTGGTGTCGACGAGGTCAGCTGGCGCCGCCACCACCGTTACCTCACCCTGGTCGCCGACCACACCGGAAAGAAGATCGTGTGGGGGGCGCCGGGTAAGGACACCGCCACCCTGGACAAGTTCTTCGCCGAGCTCGGGACCGAGCGGCGCGCCGCGCTGGAGGCGGTGAGCATGGACATGGGACCGGCGTTTGCCAAAAGCGTGGCCACTCACGCCCCGACCGCGGTGCGCTGCATCGACTCGTTCCACGCCGTCAAACTCGTCACCGACGCCCTAGACACCGTGCGCCGCGCGACCTGGAACGAGCTGCGCAAGCTGCCTGATCAGGGCGCCGCCAAGAAGTTCAAGGGTGCCCGATGGGCGCTGCTCAAACGACAAGAGAACCTCACCGACGACCAGAACACGCTGCGCCAGTTGCGTCGCCGCGGTGGGGACCTGTGGCGGGCCTACAGCCTCAAGGAGGCGTTCCGGGAAATTTTCGCCGGAGACCCCCGACCCCGACCCCGACCCCGACCCCGACCCCGACCCCGACCCCGACCCCGACCCCGACCCCGACCCCGACCCCGACCCCGACCCCGACCC
>JAICSB010000079.1 GCA_025937115.1 Pseudonocardiaceae bacterium
CCCGACCGCTACATCGAGGGCACCTGCCCGATCTGCGGCTACGACAGTGCCCGCGGGGACCAGTGCGACAATTGCGGCAACCAGCTCGACCCGGCCGACCTGATCAAACCACGGTCCAAAATCAACGGCGAAACCCCAAAGTTCGTGCAGACCGAGCACCTGTTCCTCGACCTGCCGGCGTTCACCAAGGCGCTCGGTGGATGGCTGTCCACCCGCACCGAGTGGCGACCCAATGTGCTGAAGTTCTCGCTGAACCTGCTGGACGATCTGCGGCCGCGCCCGATCACCCGCGACCTCGACTGGGGGGTGCGGGTCCCGCTGGACGGCTGGCGCGACGCGCCGATGAAGCGGTTCTACGTCTGGTTCGACGCGGTGATCGGGTACCTGTCAGCGTCGGTGGAGTGGGCGGTGCGCTCGGGTGACCCGGACGCGTGGCAGGCCTGGTGGTGCGACCCGGACGCCCGTTCGTACTACTTCATGGGCAAGGACAACATCACCTTCCACTCCCAGATCTGGCCCGCCATGCTGCTCGGCCAGAACGGGGCTGGGGATCGCGGCGGCGAGCCCGGGCCGTTCGGCACGCTGAACCTGCCCACCGAGGTGGTGTCCAGCGAGTTCCTCACCATGAGCGGCTCGAAGTTCTCCACCTCGCGCGGGACGGTGATCTACGTCGGGGACTTCCTGCGCGAGTTCGGCGCGGACACCCTGCGCTACTTCATCTCGGTGGCCGGCCCCGAGACCCAGGACACCGATTTCACCTGGGACGAATTCGTCCGTCGGGTCAACTTCGAGCTGGCCAACGAGTGGGGCAACCTGGTCAACCGCTCCATCGCGATGGCCCACCGCAACGTCGGCGCGGTCCCGACACCAGCCGTGCTGCAGGACGCCGATTCCGAACTGCTGGCCACCTCGCGGGCGGCCTTCGACACCGTCGGGGCCCTGCTGGAGCGCAACCGGGTCAAGGCCGCGATCGGCGAGGCGATGCGCGTGGTGAGCGCGGCGAACAAGTACCTGTCCGAGCAGGAACCGTGGAAGCGCAAGGATGACCCCGAGCGCCGGGACACCATCCTGTACACCGCGCTGCAGGTCGTCTCCGACGCCAACACACTGCTCACCCCGTTCCTGCCGCACGCCGCCCAGCAGGTGCACGAGCAGCTCGGCGGCACCGGAATATGGTCGGCCCAGCCGCAGATCCGGACGGTCAGCGAAATCGTCGCGGGCTCTGGCCCCGACTACCCGGTGATCACTGGTGACTACGCCGCGGAACAGGCCCGCTGGACCAGCATCCCCATCGAGCCCGGCCGCCCCCTAGCCAAACCAACCCCCCTGTTCACCAAACTGGACCCCGGCTTGGGGCAATCGGGGCCCAGCTGGGCCCCGATTGAAGCCTCGTGAGTGCGAAACAGTGTTATAGCACCTGATGCCACTCACGAGCGGCTTGCCGCCACCTCCGCAGCGGTTGCCGGCGACGGTCATCGACGCGCATACGCATTTGGACGCATGCGGGGCAACCGACGCGGTGGGTGTTGGGGCGGCGCTGGACCGCGCGGGGGCGGTCGGGGTCGCCGCGGTGGTGACGGTGGCCGATGACATGGCCTCGGCGCGCTGGGTGGTGTCGGCGTCGAGCTGGGACGAGCGGGTGTTCGCGGCGGTGGCGCTGCATCCCACCCGCACCGCAACGATGACCGACGCCGACCGCGCCGAGCTCGAGCAGCTTGTGCGGCAACCCCGGGTGGTGGCCGTGGGGGAGACCGGCCTGGACTACTACTGGACGCAACGCGATCCGCGTTGCGCGCCACCGGAGACGCAGCGGGAGGCCTACCGCTGGCACATCGACCTCGCCAAGCGGGTCGGCAAGCCGCTGATGATCCACGATCGGGACGCACACGGCGACGTGCTGGCGGTGCTCGAGCAGGAAGGGCCACCGCAGACCGTCATCTTCCACTGCTTCTCCGGGGATTCCGCGATGGCGCGGATCTGCGTCGATGCCGGTTATGTCCTGTCTTTCTCCGGCACGGTGACTTTCCGCAACGCTCGCGAGTTACGCGAGGCGGCGATGCTGGTCCCGGACGGGCAGTTGCTGGTGGAGACCGACGCCCCGTTCCTCACCCCGCATCCGTACCGGGGAAGGCCCAACGAACCGGTCAACCTGCCCTACACCGTCCGGGATCTCGCCGCGCTGCGCGGCCAGGACGTGACCGAGTTCGCGGCGTCAAGCTGCGCCAACGCCGCGCGAATCTTCGGATTCAGGCCGCCAGCTACCAAGAATCACTTCAGTGCGACCGATACCGCTGGACGTTCCTGACCGCTCAATCGGCGACACTTCCCAAGAAATGTTTGCGTACTCGGCTACGAACCGTTACCGTTCCGTCACTGTCAGCCGGGATGGGGTAGTTCCGGCACGGGGATGTGGATCGCTGTCGGCGGCGTCACGGCCGTGCGGGCAGGGATCCGTCGGGATGAGCCTGCCTTCTTTGTGGAGGTGGGCGTCTACTCCCGGTTGTTCTCGTGCTTCCCCTGCCCGGAACTGCGACGACTGGACATTGGTGACCACTCGTACGTTCGTCAGAGGCACGCTGGTAGCTACCATGCTGGCATTGACAACCGGCACTGCCTCAGTTCTCACCATGGACAAGACCATCACCGTCACGGTGGACGGTGAGCAGCGGACCATCCACACATTCGCTTCCTCCGTCGCGGGCGCGCTGGAATCCGCGGGGCTTCGCGTCGATGAGCAGGACGCGCTGGCCCCCACTGCGAACAGTGCCGTCGAGGACGGCAGTCGGATCGTGCTCAGGCGCGCCCGACCGCTCGCGCTGACCGTCGACGGGACCCAGCACGAGATCTGGACCACCGCCCTCACCGTCGACACCGCGTTGCAGCAGGTGGGGATGAAGGCCCCGGCCATGCAGCTGTCGGCCGATCGGTCCCGGCGCATTCCGCTGGAGGGCATGGCTCTGGTGGTGCAGATCGCGAAGCCGATCACTCTGCTCGATGGGGGCCAGCCGGCGAAGGAGATCCAGGCAACCGCGCTGTCGGTCGGTGATCTGCTTACCCAGCTAGGCGTTCCGTTGCAGGACCGCGACCTGGTCACGCCGGCACGAAACTCGCCGGTCCTGCCTGGGATGACAGTGGAGGTGACCCGCGTGGTCACCGAGGAGCGTACTTACAAGCAACTCGTCGCGCCCCCGGTCAAGAAGGTCAGAGATCCCCGGCTGCCGATCGGCAGTGAGGTCGTTGAAGATCCTGGCGCCCCGGGCGAGCAGATCGTCACGTTCCGGGTCACCCTGGCCAATGGTCAAGAAGCCGACCGCAAGCAGCTCGCCGCCCAGGAGGTCACGCCGGCGCGGCCGGCCCGGGTCCGGGTGGGTGCGAAGGGGTCCGGGCAGGGGTCCGCGCAGCGGTATACCGCCACTGGGGCCACCGTGTGGGATCAACTGGCGCGATGCGAGTCCGGCGGCAACTGGGCCGCCAACTCGGGCAACGGTTATTACGGCGGCCTGCAGTTCGACAAGGCCACCTGGAGCGCGAACGGCGGTAACCAGTACGCGCCCTACCCGAACCAGGCGAGCCGCGAGCAACAGATCGAGATCGCCCAGCGGGTCCGCAACGCCCGCGGCAACTACCACGCCTGGCCAACCTGCTCAGCCGAGGTCGGCCTGGCCTAGTCTCACCCGTCATGGAGACATATCGGGGCTATCGGGCGCCTGGCCACCCCGGCAAGTCTCCATGACGGGGTTGCTCGGGCCGGCTGAGTTGCGGACGTTGGCGCAGCGGCTGGGGGTGCGGCCGGCTAAGCGGCTTGGGCAGAACTTCGTGCATGACGCGAATACGGTGCGCCGGATCGTGGCGGCGGCCGGCTTATCCCCCGACGACGTCGTGCTGGAGGTCGGGCCTGGGCTGGGCTCGCTGACCCTGGCGTTGCTCGGCGCGGTGGACCGGGTGCTGGCCGTGGAAGTGGATCCGCTGCTGGCCGGCGCCTTGCCCGTCACGGTGGCCGACCGCGCCCCGGAACGCGCCGCTGCGCTACGCATTCTGACCGCGGACGCACTTCGCGTGCGGCGGGCGGAGATCGTCGAGGCGGCTGGGGGTCTGGAACCCACCGCGCTGGTCGCGAACCTGCCCTACAACGTCGGTGTTCCCGTACTGCTGCATCTACTCGCCGAGCTGCCGAGCCTGCGCCGCGGGTTGGTGATGGTGCAGGCCGAGGTGGCCGACCGGCTGGCCGCCCCGCCGGGCAGCCGATGCTACGGCGCGCCCAGCGTCAAGGCGGCCTGGTTCGCCGACGTCCGCCGGGCCGGGCCGGTGCCCCGTGCGGTGTTCTGGCCGGTGCCTAATGTGGACTCCGGCCTGGTGGCCCTGACCAGCCGCCCGCAGCCGTCGACAGTGCCCAGGCAAGAGGTCTTCGCACTGGTCGATGCCGCCTTCGCGCAGCGGCGAAAGACGTTGCGGGCCGCCTTGGCCGGCTGGGCCGGTTCGGCAGCCTCCGCCGAGCAGCTGCTCCGGGCGGCCGGAATCGATCCCCGCAGCCGCGGCGAGCAGCTCTCCGTCGGAGACTTCGCGCGGATCGCCGCCGCTGCGCGGTCGTGAGTGGCAAACAGTGTTATGGCACTGAACGCCACTCACGAGCACCGTACGCTAGTACGGTGCTGTCTGTGGTGCCGCAACCGGTCACCGTGCGCGTCCCGGCCAAGGTGAACCTGTATCTAGCCGTGGGTGGCCTGCGCGGCGACGGCTACCACGAGCTGACCAGCGTATTTCAGGCGCTATCGATGCTCGACGAGGTGACCGTCGCGGCCACCGACGAGCCCGGGGTGCAGGTATACGGCGAGGGTGCCGCGATGGTGCCAACCGACGGCCGGAATCTGGCGTGGCGTGCGGTCCTGCTGCTCGCCGAGCGCGTCGGACGACGACCCTCGGTGCGGGTGGTCCTGCGCAAAGCCATCCCGGTGGCCGGCGGCATGGCCGGCGGCAGTGCCGACGCGGCGGGCACGCTGGTCGCCCTGGCCGGGCTGTGGCGCCTGGATATCAGTCGAGAAGAGTTGACCGCACTGGCCGCTGGGCTGGGTAGCGATGTGCCGTTCGCGTTATGCGGCGGCACCGCGATGGGCACCGGGCGCGGTGAGTCCTTGGTGCCGGTGCTGGCGCGGCATTCGTTTCATTGGGTGATCGCGCTGGATCACCGCGGCCTGTCCACACCGGAGGTCTACCGGGAGTTGGATCGGCTCCGCCATGGTGCGCCGCAGTCGTTGCAGCGGCTCGGCGACGTCGAGCCGCTGCTGGAGGCGCTGGCGTCGGGGGACCCTCGGCGGCTCGCATTGCTGCTCGGAAACGATCTGCAGGCCGCGGCGGTCTCGCTGCGCCCCACGCTGCGCCGCACGCTGCGCGCCGGTGTCGACGCCGGGGCACTGGCCGGCATCATCTCGGGATCGGGGCCGAGCTGTGCGTTCCTGTGCACCGACGGCGACGCCGCGGTCCGGGTTGCCGCCGAGCTGGCCGGAGCCGGCGTGTGCCGCACCGTCCGGGTAGCCACCGGCCCGGTGCCCGGTGCCCGCATTGTGGAGGATTCGCGCCCGATGCCGCCCCACCCTGGGCCGCCTCACGAACCCCTGGCGCACGCCTGATGGCGAACCTGGTCAACCTTGAGGCCGTCTCGAAGTCCTACGGGATCCGTCCGTTGTTATCCGATGTGTCCCTCGGCGTCGATGAGGGCGATCGGATCGGCGTGGTGGGACTCAACGGTGGTGGTAAGACCACGTTGCTGGAGGTGCTTGCGGGGCTCGAGGCGCCGGACACCGGACGGGTCAGCCAGAACAGGGACCTGCGCACCGCGGTGGTCACCCAGCGAATCGAACTGCCTGAACAGGCCACTGTGCGCCACGCGGTGCTGGACCCGCTAGGGATCACCTCCGAGTACGAATGGGCCGCCGATCCGCGGGTGCGCGGCATCCTTGACGGGCTGGGAATCACGGCACTGGGACTGGACCGACCGGTCGCCGGGCTCTCCGGTGGGGAACGGCGCCGGGTGGCGCTGGCCGCGGCGCTGGTGCCCGAGCTCGACCTGGTGATGCTCGATGAGCCGACCAACCACCTCGATGTCGAGGGGGTGCGCTGGCTCGCCGAGCACCTGCTGGCGCGGCGGTGCGCGGTGGTGGTGGTGACCCACGACCGGTGGTTCCTCGATACCGTCTGCACCCGTACCTGGGAGGTCACCGAGGGCCGGGTGGACGGCTACGACGGCGGCTACGCGGACTGGGTCTACGCCCGGGCCGAGCGGCTCCGGCTGGCCGGCGCGGCGGAGGATCGTCGGCGCAACCTGGCCCGCAAGGAGCTCGCCTGGCTGCGCCGTGGACCGCCGGCTCGCAGCTCCAAACCGCGCTACCGGATCGAGGCCGCCGAGGCGCTGATCGCCGATGTCCCGCCGCCCCGGGACAACGTGGAGCTGCTCGCTTTCGCGAAACGCCGGCTGGGTCGCACAGTGCTGGAGCTCGAGGACGTCGCGGTGACGATCGGCGGCCAGCGGCTGCTGGACGGCGAGACGTGGCGGATCGCGCCGGGGGAGCGCATCGGGCTGGTCGGGATCAACGGATCGGGTAAGACCACGTTGCTGCGGCTGCTCGCCGGGGAGCGGGAGCCGGACACCGGTCGCCGGGTGCAGGGTCAGACGGTGTTCCTCGCGCACTTACACCAGGAACTGGAGGATCTACCCGAATCGCTGCGGGTGCTGGAGGCGGTGGAGGAAGTCGCCTCCCGCATCACGTTGGGCCGGCGGGAGTTGTCCGCATCGCAGCTGGCCGAGCGGCTCGGGTTCCCGCCGTCGCGGCAGTGGACGGCGGTGGCGGATCTGTCCGGCGGGGAGCGGCGGCGGCTGCAACTGACCCGGCTGTTGATGGCCGAGCCGAACGTGCTGCTGCTCGACGAGCCCACCAACGATCTGGACATCGACACGTTGCAGCAGCTGGAGGATCTGCTCGACGGCTGGCCGGGCTCGCTGGTCGTCGTGTCGCACGACCGCTACTTCGTCGATCGGGTCTGCGACACCGTGGTGGCGTTACTCGGTGATGGCCGGATCACCCACCTCCCCGGCGGCATTGAAGAATACCTGGCCCGGCGCGACAGCGCCCCGACCGCCCGGCCCGGATCCTCCTACGCGGCGGAGCCGCCGAAGGAAGCCGCGCAGCTGCGCACCGCCCGCAAAGAGCTGGCCCGGCTGGAGCGTCAGCTGGAGCGCTTGTCCGGGCGGGAAGCGCAGCTCCAGCAGCAGATCACCCAGCAGGCCGCCGATCCCGTCGCGTTCCGGGAGCTAGACGGTGAACTGCGGGCGGTACTCGCGGCGAAGAACGAGCTGGAGACCCGCTGGCTGGAAGTCGCCGATACCGCCGGTTGACCGCCATCGGGTGCGGGTTTGCCCAGCACAGCCGTAAGGTGGCCGTTTGTGAGCAGGTTCCTCGACACTCTGGTGGCACACTGCGCACCGGATTCACCGACCCGGTCGGACCGCGGCATGACCACCGGGGAGCCTACCCAGCCGCGCCGGGTCACCTGGACGGAAGTCCACCACAAGGCTTTGCACGCCGCCGGATATCTGGTGGGCACGGCCGCGCCCGGTATGCAACACGGTGACGCGGTGGCGGTATTAGCTGGTGACCCCGCGCTGATCGCGCCTGCGGTGCAGGGCGTATGGCTGGCCGGTGGCAGCGTGACCATGCTGCACCAACCCACCCACCGGGCCGATCTGGCGAGTTGGGCGGCGGACACCATCAGGGTGCTCAGCATGATCGACGCCAAGTTGGTGTTGCTCGGGGCGCCCTTCGACCAGCTCGCCCCGCTGCTGGATCAGCGCGGGATCAGCTACCTGATGCTCGCCGCCCTCGACGATTCGGCCGTCCAACCAATCAGCGCGCCGGTGCCGGTGGGCGAGGACGACACCGCGCTGCTGCAGCTCACCTCGGGCTCCAGCGCCGAACCCAAAGCCGTCCGGATCACCCACGGCAACCTCTACGCCAACATGACCGCGATGGCGCAAGCGGGGGCGCTCGACCCGGACAACGACGTGATGGTGTCCTGGCTGCCGCTGTTCCACGACATGGGGATGGTCGGGTTGCTTACCGTCCCGATGGCGCTGGGGCTGGAACTGGTGAAGGTGACCCCGACGGATTTCATGTCCCGCCCGCTGCTGTGGACCGAGCTGATCAGCAAGTACCGCGGCACGATCACCGCTTCGCCGAACTTCGGCTACGCGCTGCTGGCTCGGCGGCTGGCCAACAGCGACGAGCAATTCGACCTGTCCAGCCTGCGCTTCGCCCTCAATGGAGCCGAACCCATCGAACCAGCGGCGGTCCAGGCCTTCACCCGCGCGGGAGCGCGGTTCGGCCTGCCGGAGACCTGCATGGTGTGCGCCTACGGGATGGCCGAGGCCACTCTCGCGGTCTCGTTCGCCCCGCTGGGGATCGGCATGCAGGTGGACACCGTGGATGCCGACGCTCTGGAGACCGGACGGCGCGCCGCCGTCGCCGAGCCGTCGGACCGGGACGTCCGGGCCTTCCCGCGGTTGGGACCGCCGTTGCCCGGGATCGAGGTGCAGGTGCTCGCCGACGACGGTCGTCCGCTCGGTGAGCGCGAGGTCGGCCGGCTCCAACTGCGCGGCGAGTCGGTGACCCGCCAGTACCTGACCACTGCCGGACCTCTGCCCACCCAGGATCCCGACGGATGGTTGGACACCGGCGACGAGGGCTACCTCACCGAGGGGGAGGTGGTGGTCTGCGGGCGTCGCAAGGACGTCATCATCATGGGCGGGCGCAACATCTACCCGCTCGACATCGAGCGCGCCGCCGGGATGGTCCCTGGGGTCCGGCCGGGCAACGTGGCGGCCGTGCGGATGGATGCCGGCGCCCGGCGGGAGTCGTTCGCGGTGGCCGTCGAGTCCAGACAGGCCGGCGACGCCGACGCCGAGCGGATCCTACGCAAGGAGGTCACCTCCCGGGTGGTCGATGCGATTGGCCTGCGCCCCGCCGCCGTAGTGATCCTCCCACCCGCCGCCCTACCCAAAACCCCCTCCGGCAAGTTGCGCCGCGCCGCCGTCCGCGACCGCATCGCGGACTATCTATCCTGAGCATCAGTGCATCTGGTTCTGGGTGGCGGCGAGGCCTTGGGTGAGTAGCTGCTCGACGGCGTCGGCGCAGCGGTCCACCAGGAAGTCCAGTTCGCGGCGCTGGTCGGCGGAGAAGTCGCGCAGCACGAAGTCAGCCGGGTCCATTCGGCCCGGCGGCCGACCGATACCGAAACGTACCCGCAGGTAATCCCGGCTGCCCAGGCATTCTGAAATCGAGCGCAGCCCGTTGTGGCCGCCCTCGCCACCGCCGCGCTTGAGCTTCAGCACGCCGTAGTCGAGGTCCAAGTCGTCGTGGATGACCACCACATCGGTCGGCGGGACCTTGTAGTACCGCGCCGTCGCCGCTACCGGCGGGCCGGAGATGTTCATGAAGGAGCGCGGACGCGCCAGCACCACCCGACGCCCGGCCAGCCGCGTTTCCAGCACGTCGGCCCCAGCCTTGTGCGAGGTGAAACGCCCACCCACCCGATGGGCCAGCTCATCGAGCACCATGAACCCGACGTTATGCCGGTTGCCGGCATAACCGGAGCCCGGGTTGCCCAGACCCACGATCAGCGCGAGTTCCCCGGCTACCCGGTCGGTGCTGGTCTCAACAGTCACGGCGTGGTCGACTGGCCCGGTTGAAAGGCTCCGTCAGGCCTGCTCGTCGGTAGCCCCGGTTCCGGTCGGCGCCGGTTCTTCACCGGTGGTCTCGGTTTCGAGGTCTGCGGTGGTCGGTGCCGCGACGATGTTGACCACGAGGTACTCCGGCTCGGTCCGTAGCCCCACCCCCGGTGGCAGCGGGACATCGCCAGCCAGCACCCGGGTACCGATCGCGGCGCCCTCAACGGAGATTTCGATCTCGTCGGGGATCGACATCGCATCCGCTTCCACCTGCAGGCTCACCAGCTCCTGGGTGACCAGCGTGTCTGGGGCGGCGTTGCCGGTGACGACGAGGTAGACGTCCACCACCACCTTCTCGCCGCGCCGGATGATCAGCAGGTCGACGTGTTCGATATAGCGCCGGAGCGGATGCACGGTGACGGTCTTGGTCAGCGCGAGCTGGGGCCGACCATCCAGGTCGAGGCTCAGGATGGCGTTGCTGCCCTGCTCGCGCACCACCCTGGCGAACTCCAGCGCTGGCAGCGCCACGTGCTGCGGGTCGCTGCCGTGCCCGTAGAGCACCGCGGGGATCTTGCCGGCACGTCGGGTACGGCGAGCGGCGCCTTTGCCGAA
>JAICSB010000033.1 GCA_025937115.1 Pseudonocardiaceae bacterium
ACCCGCCCGGTGGCCTGCGCGTACCCGGTAGCGGCGTGCCCCGCTCCCTGCTCATGGCGGACCAGCACGTGGCGGACCTGCGGGGAGGCCAGCAGCGGGTCGTACGCCGGCAGGATCGTCCCGCCTGGGATTCCGAACACCGCCTCGCACCCGAGGGCTTCGAGAGAACGCACCAGGGCCTGTGCCCCCGTCATCCGTACGGGTGCGCCTACGGGTGGGGCCGGTTTGGGCAGTTGCGTGGGGATGGGCATGTCTTTGGGGGTCACAGTCGTCATGGTCCTGCCTTAGTTCATCGTTCGCTCGGCCTTGTCATTAACGTCATTCAATGCATCAAAAAACCCTCGCCGCCCGGGTCGGGCTGAAGCGAGGGTTGGCGCGTCGACGTCTGGGATTCTTCAGACGACGCGCCTCTGACGTACAAGGACGGTGAAAGTCAGCACGTCGCCGACGGTAACGGGCTCGCCCGGGCACCGTCAACCTCATGCGAGGCCCTCCCGGATGCTGAGAGTCGGGTGAGGCCGAAGCACCCCTGGCCCCAACTCAACACAGCTCAGGCGGGCAGCAGGGAGACGCCGTTGGCGTGTCGGGATAGTCGGGCCAGGTCAATCGGATTGACCGTCATCACCAGCGCCTCGAGCAGCTCCGCGGTGGCCACCACGATGGCATCTACGGCGGAACCCGCACGCGCCCGGCCACGAAACTGCGCCGCCCGACAGGCCAGCGGTTCATCCACCGCCTGAACCAGGGACAGTCCGACCGTCCGGTTCGCCGATGCATCGCGCACCCGGTTGCCGGTCAGCGAGTCGACCAGCACCGCGGTGGACACGATCGGTGGCCACAGACCGCGCTGACGCAGCGCGGCGATGCGCGCGGCCGTCTGCCGGTCCCGACGGCCCAGCGCGGTGATGGCGCCCGAGTCGAGGACCAGGTTCACCTGCTTCATCTAGCCCGTCGCGCGGGAGGAACGGTGGCGGCATCGATCCAGGCGTCCGCGGCAGCCAGCTCATCAGCCGTGGGCGGCCCACCGAGTTCCACGGCGAGCTCAGCCAGATACCGGTCCGCGGCAGCGGCCAACTCCCGCCGGCGAAGCTCGACTCGCACGGCGTGCTGGCTGAGCTCCGAGATCGGCAGCTCCAGCTCCTTGACCGCCTGGTGGAGATCGTCTGGCAGATAGATCTGAACCCGTGGCATGCGCCTAGTGTACGCCTATGATTGCCTGACAGTATGGCGTTCGTGACCGAGCCCGCCACGGTGACTTTCCGGCTGCCGCTGACCACCCTGATTGGTGTATTCGGGTTGATCGTGTGCATGACTCCGGTCGCCTTCGGCGCACCGGGCCTGCAAGTGTTGTACCTCGGGCCACTGGCGCTTGCGGTCTGGCTGGTACGCACCCGGACAGTGGTCGGCCCAGAAACCATGGTGGCGTACCGAGTATGGGGCTCACGGCGAATTGCCTGGTCCGACCTTGCGGGCCTGCGGATAGATAATCGGTCCCGGGTCTCCGCCGTGTTGCGCGCCGGGGATGATGTGCCACTGCCGACGGTGCGGGCGGGCGACCTTCCCGTACTGGTGGCGCTGAGCCGCGGGCGGCTGCCTGAGTCGCTCACCGAAGTCGGCGAGCGACCGACGTCCGAGTAGTAACACACTCTTTGGTGGCCACTCACCAGCGGCACACGGGTGTGCACCTACCCTGGCCGACCGTGCGACTCCCTGCGCCGAGCCGAACCGGGCTGGTGAACGACCGTCGCTCGCGCGGAGGCCGCCGCCCGATCTCGGTCCTGCTCGCGGGCGCGACGCTGTTGGCCGGGTGCTCGGTGACACCGACCTTTCCGGACCGGGCTTCCGGGCCGTTTCATCCCAAACTGGAGGTCGGATCAGAAGCTGGACCGAGGCTTGAGATCCCGCAGACCCCCGGCCCATCCGGCCCGAGCCCAGACAGCCGTCCACCGCCGGGTCCGCCACAAGGCTGCACGGACCCGGATCCGCAGGTCGTCGCGACGTGCTTGGAACCGATCTCCGCGCTGGTCGTACTGCCTGGTTCCGCGCCGGTGGGTCTGGCCGCGGAACGCACCACGGGCCGCATCCTGCAGGTTCAGCGCCACCGACCGAACCAGGAAGTAGCCGCGCTGGCAGTCGACCCGGCGGGGGATGGCGGCCTCACCGGGCTCGCGCTGTCCCCCAGCTATTCCGAAGATGAGCTGATCTATGCCTACATCACGACCCCCATCGATAACCGGGTGGTCCGGATCGCCCCCGGCGACATCCCCAAACCGGTTCTGGCGGGCATCCCCCGGGGGCCGACCGGAAACGCCGGCGCGCTCGCGGTCGACTCGCACGGGATGCTCCTCGTCGCCACCGGCAACGCCGGCAACCCCGCTGCCGCCGAGGATCCGCAGTCGCTCGCCGGCAAGGTGTTGCGTATCGACACCTTCGGCCACCCGGCGCCGGGCAATCCTGATGGTTCCAAGGTGCTGGTGAGCGGGCTACACGCGCCAGGCGGGCTGTGCGTCGACCCACTGACGAACGAGCTGTGGATCACCGACCACGAGCCCGACCACGATCTGTTGCATCGGGTACTACCGGGACGCCCGCTGGGTCGGGCCGCCTGGACGTGGCCCGGCGGCATCGGGGCCGCAGGGTGCGCAGTCATGCTTGGCCGCATCCAAGTCGCGTTCGCCAGCGGGGCGCCGATGTTCGTGCTCGGGATCGGGCCGGCCGGCACGTTCGTCGGGCCATCCCTGCAGATCCCGCTGGAGCGCTACGGCCGGATTTCCGCGGCCGCGTTGAGCCCGGACGGGCGGAAGATCTGGCTGGGCACGGTCAACAAAACAGGTGGCAAACCTATCTCCAGCGACGAGCGAGTGTTCGTCCTACCCGACCTGGTCGGTCCCGGCGGCGGGCAGGACTGAGAAGCTCGTGAGTGGCAATCAGTGCTGGAACACTGTTATGCACTCACGAGGCGCATCGTGCCAAAACCAGCTCGCGCACCCTCTGGGCGTTGGCTTGGCCACCGGTGGCTTTCATCACGGCACCGACGATCGCGCCCGCTGCGGCTAGCTTGCCGTTGCGGATCTTGTCCGCGATGTCGGGCGCGGCGGCCAACGCCTGCTCGACCGCGGCGGTCAGCGCGGCGTCGTCGGACACTACGGCCAGACCATGCGCAGCGACGACCTCGTCGGGCTCGCCCTCCTTCGCCAGCACCCCGTCGACGACTTGGCGGGCCAGGTTGTTGGTCAGCGCACCCTCGGCGACCAGCGCGATGACCCGGGCCACCTGTGCCGGGGTAATGGGCAGGTCGGCGAGCTCCACACCGCGGGAGTTGGCCTGTTGGGACAGGTAAGACACCCACCACGACCGAGCCTCGGCGGCCGGCGCTCCCGCGTCGACGGTGGCCGCGATGAGATCCAGTGCGCCGGCGTTGACCAGGTCACGCAGCTCGAGGTCGGACAGGCCCCACTCCGTCTTAGCCCGAGCCCGACGCTGCCAGGGCAGCTCGGGAAGGGTGGCCCGCAGCCGCGCCACCCAGTCGTCGCTGGGGGCGATCGGCACCAGATCGGGCTCCGGGAAATACCGGTAGTCCTCCGAGGTCTCCTTGCGCCGACCGGCCGACGTGGTGCCACCCGCCTCGTCGAAGTGCCGAGTCTCCTGCACGATCCGGCCACCGGAGGCCAGCACCGCGGCCTGCCGGCACATCTCGTAGCGCACCGCGCGTTCCACCGACCGCAGCGAGTTGACGTTCTTGGTCTCGGTGCGGGTGCCGAAGGTCGTCGAGCCGCGAGGCATCAGCGAGACGTTGGCGTCGCAGCGCATCGACCCTTGATCCATCCGCACGTCGGACACGCCCAGCGCCCGAAGCAGATCGCGCAGCGCCGTGACGTAAGCCCGGGCGATCTCCGGCGCGCGAGCCCCGGCGCCCTCGATCGGCTTGGTGACGACCTCGATCAGCGGGACGCCGGCGCGGTTGTAGTCCAGCAGCGAGTGGCTGGCGCCGTGAATACGGCCGTCGGCGCCACCGACGTGCAGCGACTTGCCGGTGTCCTCCTCCATGTGGGCGCGCTCGATGGCGACGGTGAACATCGAGCCGTCGGACAGCTGCACCGCCAGCGAGCCGTCGACCGCGATCGGCTCGTCGTACTGGGAGGTCTGGAAGTTCTTCGGCATGTCCGGGTAGAAGTAGTTCTTCCGGGCGAACCGGCACCACGGGGCGATCGAGCAGTTCAACGCCAGCCCGATCCGCATGGCCGACTCCACCGCGACGGCGTTGAGCACCGGCAGCGCTCCCGGCAGTCCCAAACAGGTCGGGCAGACCTGGGTGTTGGGCGGCGTTCCGAACACGTTGGCGCAGCCGCAGAACATCTTCGTCGCGGTGGACAGTTCGACGTGCACCTCGAGCCCGAGCACCGGGTCGAAACGTTCGAGGACCTCGTCGTAGTCCATCAGCGCAGCGGTCATCGCCCGACTACCTCCAGATCAGGCACGCGCAACGCCAGCGGGCCGCCATCGGCGTCGTCGCGGGCCACCTCGTAGGCCGCGGCCACCCGGTAGGCCCGGTCGTCGGCCAGCGCGGGCGCCATCACCTGCAGGCCCACCGGCAAACCGTCGTCATCGGACAGCCCGGCCGGAACGGACAGCGCGGCGTTGCCCGCCAGGTTCGCCGGGATCGTGCACAGGTCCGACAGGTACATCGCCAACGGGTCGTCCACCCGCTCACCGATCCGGAACGCGGTGGTCGGGGTGGTCGGCGAAACCAGCACGTCGACTTGCTCGAACGCCGCGGCGAAGTCCCGGATGATCAATGTGCGGACCTTCTGAGCCTGTCCGTAATAGGCGTCGTAGTACCCGGCGGACAGGGCGTAGGTGCCGAGCATGATGCGCCGCTTGACCTCGGGTCCGAAACCGGCTTCGCGGGTCAGCGACATCACCTCCTCGGCGCTGCGGCTACCGTCGTCGCCGACTCGCAGGCCGTAGCGCATGCCGTCGAAGCGGGCCAGGTTCGAGGAGCACTCGCTGGGCGCGATCAGGTAGTAGGCGGGTAGCGCATGGTCGAACGACGGGCAGGACACGTCGACGATCTGAGCCCCCAGCTCGCGCAGCCGGCTCACCGCCACCTCGAAGGCCCGTAGTACCCCAGGCTGGTAGCCGTCTCCGCGGAACTGGCTGACCACTCCCACCCGGATTCCAGTCAGGTCACCGGTGGCACCCCCGCGGGCCGCCTGCACCACCGGCGGCACCGGTGCGTCGATCGAGGTGGAGTCCAGCGGGTCGTACCCGCCGATCACCTCGTGCAGCAGCGCGGCGTCGAGCACCGTCCGAGCCACCGGGCCGCCCTGGTCGAGGCTGGAGGAGAACGCCACCAGGCCGTAGCGCGACACGCCACCGTAGGTGGGTTTGACCCCGACCGTTCCGGTCACCGCGCTGGGCTGGCGGATCGAGCCGCCGGTGTCGGTACCGACCGCCAACGGCACCTCGAAGGCGGCCACCGCCGCCGCCGAACCACCACCGGACCCGCCCGGGACGCGGTCGAGGTCCCAGGGGTTGCGGGTTGGCCCGTAGGCGGAGTTCTCCGTGGACGAACCCATCGCGAACTCGTCCATGTTGGTCTTACCCACGATCACCACGCCTGCCGCGCGCAACCTGCGGGTGACCGTGGCGTCGTACGGCGGCCGCCAGCCCTGAAGCATCCGCGAGCCGCAGGTAGTCGGCATGTCGACGGTGGTGAACACGTCCTTGATGGCCAGCGGCACGCCCGCCAGCGGTGAGGCCGGCGGGTCTCCGCGCCGCAGTCCGTCGTCCACCGCGGCTGCGGCGGCGAGCGCGGCCGGCGCGTCGAGGTGCAGGAACGCATGCAGGGCGGGGTCCACGGCAGTGATCCGGTCCAGGTGCGCTCTGGTCACCTCGACCGCGGTGATGTCCTGGGCGTGGATCCGGGCAGCGAGCTCTGCGGCGGACCACCGAGTCAATCGGGTCATGATTCGTCCAGGATGCGGGGCACCCGGAACCGGCCGTCCTCGGTGGCGTAGGCGCCCGAGAGCGCCTGCTGCTGGGTCAGCCCCGGACGCGTGACGTCCGCGCGGAACACATCGGTCAACCCGACGGCATGCGAGGTGGGTGGGATGTCCACGGCCGCCACCTCACCGACCCGGGCCACCGACGTCAGGATCACCTCGAGCTGGCTGGCGAACAAGTCCAACTCCTCCTCGGTGACGGCCAGCCGGGCGAGCCGAGCGAGGTGCGCGACCTCGGCACGGGAGATGGTGGGCACGGAACACTCCTGAAGTGGTGCTGGGTTGCTGACTGACCCGACGAGTCTAGCCTCGGGCTTTGCGGGGCCGAGTGACCCGGCTGCGGGCTGGGGGGCGTAACTTGCGGCTCGCTCTGTCACACTCGGCGACCGGCGAGCGCACGGGCTGTCGCGCTTGGCGTGACTTGACGGGACGTGATGGAGGAACGCCGGATGATAGAGGCCCGAATGAACTGGCGCGGCGGCGGATGTCCTTTCTGATCCGGGTCCAGCTGCCGGACCGGCCCGGGGCGCTCGGCGCGGTGGCCACCGCGCTGGGCGAGGTCGGCGTTGACATCCTCAGCCTCGACGTCGTCGAGCGCCGATCCGGTATCGCCATCGATGACCTGGTCGTGGAGCTTCCCTCCGGCCGGTTACCCGACGTGTTGATCACTGCGGCGGAGTCCGTCGAGGGTGTCGAGGTCGACGCCGTCCGCCCGTGGGCGGGTGTCCTGGACACCCACCGCGAGCTGGAATTGGTGGAGCAGGTCGCCGCCGACCCCGCGCACGGCTTGCAGATCTTCACCGATGGAGTGCCTAAGATCGTCCGATCGGGTTGGGCCATGGTGCTCAGCGTCATACACGGACAGTCACACCGGGTGACTGCCTCCTTTGCCGCGCCGGAGACCGTTGCTGGAGAGCTGCCGTGGTGGCCGTTGCGCCGCGCGACGATCCTGGATCCGGAGGACCCGTGGGTGCCGAGGCCCTGGCGGGAACTGGGCACCGAGTTGGCAGCGACCCCGCTGGGCAGGGCCGACCAGGCTCTGCTGATCGGTCGTCCGGGTGGACCGATGTTCCGCGCTGCCGAGGTCGCCCGCCTGGAGCACCTGGCTGGAATCGTCGCAGTGGTACTGCGTAGTTAGAACAGCTATCGGACAGTCCATTCGTTGGCGTTCCAGGTGACGCCATCGGACGCGTGGCGGTAGACACTGTCGATGTTGTTGGTGTAGGCCCACATGATGGGAAGCTGGAATAATGGAAGCGACACCAGATCGTCGGCGAGCAGCCGATCGGCTTTCCCCAAGGCATCCATCTGGGTGGGCTCGGCATATTCTGTCTCCGCTATATCCAGCGCAGCGTCGACCTCAGGGTTGCTGTAGTGCTGGTAGTTCAATGCACCATTAGTCGCATAGCGATCGGCCAGCGACCACACTGGGGACGTACGCGAGCTCGTCGTCAGGGCGACATCAAACCGGCCGTGTGCCACAGCGTCTCCCCCGCCGCCCGGAGCGGCGCCGTCAGCGATCTCCATGCCAGCCTGCCGACATTGCGTCCGAATCAGCTCCACCTCTTGTGAGTGGGCCGGGGAACCGTCGTGACTGATGGCGAACGAAAGCCGCTGGCCAGCCTTGGAGTAGACGCCATCGGGACCTAGTATCCAGCCCGCCCGCTCCAGCGTTACCTGCGCTTTCTGAGCGTCGGCAACCATCTTGTCAGAGTAGAGATCCTCGTATTTCACATCGTCTGGGAGAAACGCGAGGCTCCCTAGTGGCTGGGTTTCCGGGCGTATCCCCCGAGCCAGTTCGTCGACCAGTTTATTGCGATCGATACACTGCGCGAAAGCGCTGCGGACGACCGGATCCCGAAACAGCGGGCTGAGTAGGTTGAGGTCCAGATGCTCTATCGTAGGACCGCCGCGCGCCTGGAATATCACACCTTGGCCCGACAGCGCCCGCAGCCGATCAGCCAGCAGCGGGTCGGCCGGTGGTTGTACGACGGTGAACTGGTGGTTCGCCAGGCCCTGCACCGCAGCGGCGCCGTCCGCGACGGAGCTGAGCACGATCATCGCCGGACCTGCCGGTCGGCCGGCCCAGGCCTGGTTGCGGACCAGCACGGTCTGCGAACTCGTCGTCGAGCCGTCGAACTGATAAGGACCCGATGCAGGCATCGTCTTGGCGTCGAAACCAGCCCATCTGCTGTTCCAGAAGTCACCGGCCTTCTTCAAGACGGCTGGTGACGACGTGGAGTTCAGTGCGGTGATATCGGCTATCCCGGTCTCCCGCTCAAGGATGTGGGCCGGGAGGATGGCGTGGTGAAGGTAGTTCCGACGCCAGTCGGCGTACGGTGATCGGTAGGTCTCGACGAACGTGTTGTTGTCCCGGCACTCCGCGTTGACACGGTCCAATCCACGCGTGGACGCCGGCGCGAAGTAAGGTGTTGTGCCGCTGCCTGCCAGCCAAGCCAGATAAAAATCTCGACAGTCCCACGGCTGGCCATCGGACCATCTGATATTCGGTTTGATCTTGTATGTGACGACCTGAGGATCCTTCGCCGTCAGCTCGGCTGACACCAGCACATCGGAGTTGACCAGGAATCTACCGCGTCCGTCGATGATGAACGGGTCTACCAGGACCTGGCTGAGTACGACGTCATTGTCCGGGTTGTTGTCCGACTTCACCGTCGTGTTGTTATACGCAGAAAACGGCGCTCCGTGCGCGACGAATACCGCCGGCCCTGGCGGTACCTTCGGCGCACGATAAGATCCATCCCCGTTGTCCCCCCGCGCCCGGGCGTTGGCCAGCCCACTGACGCCGTCGGGACGGTCGGTTCCGCTGGCCGCCACGCAACCGGTGACCGCGAGCACAAGGCAGGCGATCCCCGCTGGCAGGCTGATCAGCAGTCGCGACTTTCCGGTCACTGGAGACCTCCTGGTGTCACCGGCGGAGCTCCCAGCGGGCAGCGCCATTGAGCGGGCCTTCCCGCGGCGTGCCCGGGGCGACGTTGAGCAGCTGACTGCTGGTGATGAGCAGCGAGGCCGGTTGGTAGAGCGGGATCGTCACGACCAGATCCCACAGCGCTGCCTCGACGGTAGCGGGCACCGGACCCGCCGGGTCGTCTTGGGTCAGCGCCCGCTCGATCACCGGCTGCAGGGTCAGGTCGCACAGGTTCGCCGGGTTAGGTGGCGCCGGCGCCAGCTTCGCTGGTACCACCAGCGGGCATCCGTACCAGGACGCCAGTTCGGTGGCGGGGTGGCCGGCTGCGGGCTGGGGTGCCACCACGATGTCCACGCCCGGAATGATCTCGTTGGTAGCAGCCGCCGGATTGGACCTCGCTGAGCCGGCGCCCGCCGGAGCGGTCACCTCAGCAGCACCGCCACGAGCAGGACTCACGCTCGGGCCGAGCAAGGTAGTGAACAGCTCGTCAGCGTCGACCTCACGCAGCTCCGCGTCGATCCCGGCGGTCTGAAGCTGATCGACCACCCGGGCGGCGATCGTCCCGTACGGCTCCCGGTTCGCCGGCGCCGAAACAACCAGCCGCAGGGGCTGCCCGGCGCGTTCCCACACCGTCTGACCGCGGGTATACCCGGCGTCGGTGAGCAACCGGCGCGTGGTGGCCGGATCCGGCCGCATCGGGACGCCGGTGGCCGGTGCGGTCGCGTGGTACGCGGGCATAGACGGGGCAAGTACCTCGGAATCGGCTCGCAGCGCCGCTGACGGACCGCTGGCAACTCCCGTAGCGATCAGTGCGGGACGGTCCAGCGCCGCGGCCACCGCGGTGCGCACCCGCTGGTCGCTCAACACCGGACTGGCCGGTCGTAGCAGCACCGACACCAGCGTGGGCTGCGGTACGACAACCGCGGTCAACCCCAAGCCGGCGGTGCGCAGCAACGCCTCGGTGATCGCATCGGGACGGCTGAACAACGCAGCCTGCGCACCACCGGTGTGGAGCGCGTCCACCAGTGCCGCTTGACTGCCCTGGCGAAACCGGATCCGGTCGACCTGAGCCGGGGTAGCCCAGTACCGGTCGTTGCGCTCCAGCACCATCTCGCCACGAGACCGGTCCACTGAGGACATCGCGAACGGACCGCCCGACACTGGCACCCCGGCGTCGAGCGCCTTGCTCCAACCGCCGGGCGCATCCTTGAGCAGATGCGCTGGTAGCAGGTTCTGGAACAGGGTGCGCCAGCCGGCGTAGGGCCGGCTGAAGACCACCTCGACGGTCTCGCCGCCGTCCCGCGATACCACCTGATCGATCAGCTGGTAGCCGGCCGAGTCGACCACGCCGGGTTGGCTGCGCATCTGCTCAGCGAGGTAGCTGAAGTCTTCGGCGGCGATGGGGGTGATGTCAGACCATTGCGCATTGCGCCGGATCCGGTAGGTGACGGTGAACGGTTCGGTGCGGGTGACTTCAGCGGAGTCGAGCAGCGTGTGGTCGAGCACCCATTGTCCGGCCGGCGTTTGGTGAAACGCCGACGGCAGCAGCAGGCCGGCGACCGCCTCGGAGATCGGCGTCAGATCAGCCAGCGTGTGCGGATTAAAGCCGCCGATCAGCCGGTCAATCCCGAATACCACCTCACGCCCGGCAGGCGACGCCGCTGACGAGGTCGTGGCCGGCCGGCGGGGGGTGACCAGGTCGGCTGAACGCGGGGTACACCCAACGAGGGCAGCTGCGGCCATGAGTGCCGTCACCACCCTGCGTGCACCGCCGGACGTACCCACGAGGCGACATGCTGCCGCAAAGCGATCTCCCCCGGTGTCTCCGGGGTCTTTGTTGCCAGACCGCCTCGGCAGGCGCAATGCCCGAGTCTGATCTTATTGGACCGACATCGAAGAACCCCGCCCCACCCGATCCCGGGCCCGCTGCCGGCCCCGCTGGGTAGCGTCCAATATCACCTTGCGCACCCGCACCACATCCGGAGCTACCTCGACGCACTCGTCGGAGGCGCAGAACTCCAGCGCCTCCTCCAACCCGAGCGTCCGCGGTCGAGCCAGCCGCTCGAGTTCCTCCCCGCTGGAGGAACGCACGTTGGTGAGCTTGCGCTCCCGGCAAATGTTGAGATCCAGGTCCTCGGCGCGGGGGTTCTCGCCGACCACCATGCCGGCGTAGACCGCGGCACCGGGCTCCACGAAGAAGGCGCCCCGGTCACCCAGCTGCGTCAACGCATACCCGGTGACCGCGCCGGAGCGGTCGGCGACCAGCGACCCGGAGCGACGGGTACGCAGCTCCCCCACCCACGGCCGGTAGCCGTCGAAGACGTGGTGGACCACACCGGTACCCCGGGTGATGGTGAGGAATTCGGTGCGAAAACCGATCAGTCCACGGGACGGCACCGTGAACTCCAGCCGCACCCAGCCGTCGCCGGAGGTGGCACCCAGTTGTTCGGTCCGGCCCTTGCGACCGGCCAGCAGCTGCGTTACGGCACCGACGTACTCCTCGGGCACGTCGACGGTGAGGTGTTCGAACGGTTCGTGCAGGGTGCCGTCCACGATGCGGGTGACCACCTGCGGCTTGCCGACGGTGAGCTCGAACCCCTCCCGTCGCATGGTTTCCACCAGGATAGCCAGCGCGAGCTCACCGCGACCCTGCACTTCCCAGGTGTCCGGTGATTCGGTGGGCGAGACGCGGATGCTCACGTTGCCGACCAGCTCGGCGTCCAGCCGGTTGCGGACCAGGCGAGCGGTGAGCTTGCGACCCCCGCCGCGGCCGGCCAGCGGGCTGGTGTTGATCCCGATCGTCATCGCGATCACCGGCTCGTCCACGGTGATCCGGGGTAGCGGACGCGGATCGTCGATGTCGGCGAGGGTGTCGCCGATGGTGATCTCCGCGATTCCCGCGATGGCGATCAGGTCACCGGCCTTCGCGCTGGTCGCCGGGACCCGTTCGAGGCCTACCGTGCGCAACAGTTCAGTGATCTTGACTGACCGGATCGTTCCGTCTTCCCGGCACCACGCCACGGTCTGGCCCTTGTGCAGCCGGCCGGCCCGGACCCGGCACAGCGCGATCCGGCCCAGGAACGTCGACGCGTCGAGGTTGGTGACGTGCGCCTGCAACGGCGCCTCTACGTCTCCGGCGGGCGGTGGCACGTGGGTGAGGATGACGTCGAACAGCGGCGTGAGGTCTTCGGCGTCGGGCAGCTCGCCGTCGCGTGGGCGGGTCAAACTGGCGCGGCCGGCCCGCGCGCTGGCGTAGATCACCGGCAAGTCCAGCACCGCTGCAGCAGTATCGGCTTCGAGGCCTTCTAAGTCCGAGGCGAGATCCAGCAGCAGGTCGTGGGTCTCCTCGACCACCGTCACGATCCGGGCATCCGGGCGGTCCACCTTGTTCACCACGAGCACTACCGGCAAATGCGCGGCCAGCGCCTTGCGCAGCACGAAGCGGGTCTGCGGTAACGGGCCCTCGCTGGCGTCGACGAGCAGCAGCACGCCGTCGACCATGGACAGCCCGCGCTCCACCTCGCCGCCGAAATCAGCGTGCCCGGGAGTGTCGACCACGTTGATGGTGACCGGACCATCGGGTGTGGACCGGGTGACCGCGGTGTTCTTGGCCAGGATCGTGATGCCCTTCTCCCGCTCCAGATCACCGGAGTCCAGCACGCGGTCCACCTCGGTGCGCCCGGTGACGGCGCCGGACTGGCGCAGCATGGCGTCGACGAGCGTCGTCTTGCCATGATCGACGTGCGCCACGATGGCGACATTGCGCAGGTCGGTGCGCAGGCGGGCGGGGGCGACTGTGGGCACGCAGGAACTCCTCGATTGGATGCCGGGAAGTTCAATGTTACTCGGAGGGTTTCTTGGGGGCACCCGCGCCGCCCGCCGCACCAGTTCTATCGGCCCTTAACAGCACTTCGAGATCGGGCAGAATGGCGCGATCGGCGTCCAACCAATCAAGCGTCGCGAGCTCGCTGACTTCCACCCACCGCAGTGCCTCATGCTCGACCGGGACTGGCGTTGCCATCGGCTGAGCCAACCGCGCAACGTGCACCCGCAGGACGTATCCCCCGGGTAGGGGCACGTCCGGACCGAGCTGTTCGCCCGGCACGACCTCGACGGCGAGCTCCTCGCGACACTCCCGGATCAGCGCATCTCGGGGGCTCTCGTCCGGCTCAACCCGGCCACCCGGCAGCTCCCAGCGACCCGCAAGTTGCGGTGGGTAGGCCCGCTGCTGCGCGAGCACCCGACCCGCGCGCACCAGGGCGGCCGCGACCACCACCACCGCTGGGCTCACTTCCGGTGACTCGGCGCGGGCCGGGAACTGCTCGGTATGGCGGCGCACGCGGACGATGGTGACGGTGCTCGGCGTCGCCGGGAAGGGCGTGCCCTGACCACTCCTCAGAGCGCGCCAACGACCAGCGCGCCTTTACCTGCCGTTGCGCCGGGCGACTAGCCTGCACAGATGGCCGAAAATGATGTGCTCATCGACGTTGAGACCCTGGTGGGAATGCTCACCGGCGAGGATCCGCTGGATGCGGCCGGCGTCCGGTTCATGCTCGATGCACTGACGTTGGCGACCGATAGCGCACTGGGCTTTCTCTCCGCCCAGATCGAGTGCCACACCGCCCGCAGCGAGGTGAGCCAGCGCGGTGTGGTCGAAAAGCAGCTTGCGGCGCTGCGGTCGCAGGCGCGAAGCAGGGAGGAGAAGGCGGCGGTCGCGCTGATCGCCGCTCGCGCTGCCGAAGGTGCCGGGGACTCCGCGACTGCCTGCGACGTGCTCGCCGAGGCGCTGACGCTGCGCCCGGGCTTCGAGCCGGCGTTGCACGACGCCGCCCAGTACGCAGCGGCGCGCGGAGACTACGTCACAGCGGACCGGTACCTGCGGCGCTCCGACATTCCCAGCCCGCTACGAGCAGGGTTGAGCGAGGCCATCGCCGCGACACCCCCCGACGTCGCGCGCAACACCGCCTGCCCGTGCGGGTCGGGCCGCAAGTTCAAGGTCTGCTGCCGGCTCGATGCGGTACCTCCGCTAAGCGCCCGGGCCCAGCTCATCTACGCGCTGCTGGGCACCTACGCCGAGCGCGCTCCCGGCCTGAAGGTGATCACACCACTGATCGAGCGCACCGAGGACGCGCAACGGTACGCGATGTTCATGCTCGATCTTGCGTTGTTCCACGGCGGCCTGGTGCAGAAGTTCCTCGCCGCCCGAGGTCACTGGCTGCGCCCAGACGAACGCCAGCTCATCGAGGATTGGCGGCGGATCCCGGTCACGCTCTACGAGGCGACCGCCGTCACCCCCGACGTCAGCGTCACGCTTCGCCCGCTGCCGGACGGCGACCCGATCGAACTGGTCGACAAGTTGTTCTCGCAGTCCGCGCATCGGCTGGCGTTGTTCTGCGGCCGGGTGCTGCACGACGACACCGGCCCTCAATTGCTCGCGGTGCCCGTTAGTGTTTCCCGGCAACGCCGTCGCGAGCTGGCTGGGCTGCTCGCCGCACGCCCATCGATGGAACAGATCGCGGACTTCTTCGCTCCCGAGCCCCCCGTCCAGTTCCGCAACAGTGACGGCGACGACATCCACGAGTGCCACGTCACCTACCGGGTGCCCCACTCGCAGCAGACCTTCGAC
>JAICSB010000274.1 GCA_025937115.1 Pseudonocardiaceae bacterium
GCGGGCGACCGGGGCGGCTCCACCGAGATCGTCGGGACCTCCACGGGCACCGCGCCGTGCACGGCCAGCCGGTCGCTCATCGCGCCAGCCTGCTCCTTGGTCCGCGGCACCAGCACCTTCCAGCCATACAGTGCCCGCGACTCCCACCAGGACAACTTCGTCCGCTGCCCGACCACCGAGCCGACGGTCACCACCAGCGGTCCGACGAGCTCGCCGATGTCACCATTCAGCGATGCCAGCGTGGTCTCCACCGTGTGCTGGATGGGCATGGTCCCCGCCGCGGTGACCGCCACCGGGGTGTTCGGCGCCAGCCCGTGTTCGACCAGCGCGGCGGCCGTCTCCGCCAGGTGTGACGCGGTGGCGTGTAGCACCAGCGGGCCCGGTACCGCGGCCAGCGACGCCCAGTCAACGCCCGCTCGGACGTCGGCTTCCGTGTGCCCAGAGCCCAGCGGCACCCCGGCGAAGGCCGGCACCGCGGTACTCATCGGCACCCCGGGCACGACCTCGAACGGTGTGGACGTGCGGGCCACCGCCAGCGCCTCGGCGACTACCGCGTCGGCGGTGAGCGGGTCCCCGGATACCAGACGCACCACGACTCGGCCGCCGTTGGCCTCGGCTACCAGGTCCTTGGCGACCTCGCCGGGCTCCCCCACCGCCGGGCGCACCTCGGCGCTAGGGGCAGCCAGCGCGAGCACGCCGGACGGCACGTCGGGGTCGGTCACCAGCAACTCGGCGCAGTTCAGCAGATGCTGCGCTCGCACAGTGAGCATCCCGGCGTCACCGGGACCAGCACCGACAAAGGCAATCTGTCCAGCGGTCTTGCAGACACGGCTCATCTACCTACTCGTTTCCCATCAGGCCGCGACCCGGGCCGCGCAGCGCTGGGTCCACACCCAGCGCGCCAGCACCCAGATCCAGCAACTCGGCCGCGACCAGGCGGCCGAGCTTCTCGGCATCGGTTGGCTCCCCAGCGAAATTCGGCCCAGCGAAATACGGCCCAGCGAAATACGCCACAGTGGCCGACGACCGGAGCATTCCATCGTCAACAGTGGCGGCAGCTCCGCGCAGAAACAGCCGCAGCACAACCCGCCCCTCGTCATCGAGGTCCTCGACGACATCGGCAAGCGCACCGACCGGAGCGATGCAGGCAGCCGCCACCGTGGCGAGCAACGCCCGCTCAGCGGTGACCGCGGCACGCACTCCGGCGTCATCGAGCAGCGTGCCCAGCAGATGCTCGGTGTCCAGGTCATCGACCCGGCATTCGCAGGCCAACGCGCCCTGCCCAGGCGCGGGCAACATCTGCAACGGGTCGAGTAGTTCAGTGGCACGATCACTGCGGCCGAGTCGGGCCAGCCCGGCAGCGGCGATCACTACACCATCGACCTCGCCGTCATCGACGCGACGGATCCGCGAATCGATGTCACCCTGGATCGGCACTGTCTGCAGTCCCAGGCCCAGCGCCCGCAGTTGCGCGCACCGCCGCGGCGACCCAGTGCCGAGCACTGCCCCGGCGGGCAACTCACCCAGCACCATTGCGTCCCGGGCGACTAACGCATCGCGTGGATCCGCGCGCTGCGGTACCGCAGCAATCACCACGCGGGGATCCGTCGCGATGGGCAGATCCTTGTAGGAGTGCACCGCGACATCAATCGCACCCCCGGCCAGGGCCGCACGCAACGCCGAGTAGCCATCACCGGCGATAGGCACGACACGAACCGCAACGCCGGTGGCCCGCAACCGCTGCGCCACCGAGTCGGTCTGGGCGAGTGCCAACGCACCATCCCCAGCTCCCAGCAGCAACGGTGACCGTTTCGCCACGGCCATCACCGGATCCCGGGTGGATCATCGGTCGACGCTGGACGAATCGGCGCGGCGATCGCGGCAGCTGCTTGCGGGTCGAGTTCGAACAGCTCGCGCAGCGCGTCGGCGTAAGCCTGCCCGCCACCGGCCTCGGCAAGCTGCTTGACCCGCACGGTCGGGGCGTGCAACAGCTTGTCCACCACCCGACGGACACTCCGGGCTAGCTCGTCGCGCACCCCGGCATCAAGTCCCGGCAGCCGCCCGTCCAGCCGCAGCAATTCCGCGTCCACCACCTCGGCCGCGCGCTTGCGTAGCGCGGCGACCGTCGGCGTGACTTCCGCGGTGCGCTGGGAGGCCAGGTACTGACACACCTCCTGTGCGACAAGGCAGTGCGCGGTGCTGACCGCGTCGGACCCGGTACCGCGCTGTTCCAGCCGGCGAGCCACAGCGCTGAGATCCAGCAGGATCACGCCGGGGACGTCGCCCACCCCGGGTTCGACGTTGCGGGGCAGGCCCAGATCACACACCACGAGCGGGACCCGACGGTGGCTCGCGATTATCTGCTCGACGCCGAGCACCGCGCCGGTCGCGTTGGTGCAGCAGATCACCACGTCTACCGCGGCCAACACGCCAGCCACATCATCCAGGCTGACGGCCCGGGCGGGCGTGCCCTCGGCCTGGCACAGCGTGGCCAGCCGCTGCGCACTGACGTGGGTGCGGTTGGCCACCACGATCTCGGCCACCCCGGCACGGCGTAGCTGCGCCGCGGCCAGCGAGCCCATCGAACCGGCGCCGAGAACCAACACCCGCCGACCGGCCAAACCCGCCCCGTTGACGTTGACATTGGCTGCCCCGTTGACACCCGGGGCACCGGCCAGCGCGGCCGCCGTAGCGGCAAGGGCTTCGGAGACTACGGAGGCGCCGGCGGCGCCGATGCCGGTCTCGGTGTGGATCCGTTTGCCGACCCGAAGCGCTTGCTGCACCACCTCATGCAGGGTGCGCCCGATTGTTCCCGCTTGTTCGGCGCCGGCGTACGCGGCGCGCAGTTGACCGAGGATCTGCGGCTCGCCGACGACCATCGAGTCCAGCCCGGCGGCTACCGAGAAAAGATGCTCCACACCGGCGGCCGCGTAGTGCACGTAGAGGTGCTCGGACAGTTCGTCGAGCGCTATCGCGGACTGGCCCGCCAGCACATCGGTGATATCGGCGAGGCCACCGTGGAAGGTCGCGACCACCGCATAGATTTCGACCCGGTTACAGGTCGACAGCAGCAGCGCCTCCGCGACGTTCTCGCGCGCAAGCAACTGACACAGCACCTTACCGGCGTCCAAGGCCGACACCGCGACTCGTTCCAGCACTTCAACCGGCGCACTGCGATGAGACAGACCGACGACCAGAAGACTCATCGGCTCACCGCGATCGGATCGACCACCGGTCCGACCCCGTTGCCATTGCACCGACGGACCTGGTGAAACGACAGGATCTGCAGCTCCACAGCGAGGTCGACCCGGCGAACCTCGACCTCGTCGGGGACCTGCAGCACGATCGGGGCGAAGTTCAGGATGCACCGGACCCCACCAGCCACAAGCAGGTCGCACACCCCTTGCGCGGCGGGGACCGGGGTGCAGATCACGCCGATGGTCACCTCTCGCTCGGCGCATATCGCCGGGATGCTGTCGACGTGGTCTACCGGCAACCCACCGACGGGGACCCCGATCAGGTCCTCGTCGAGGTCGAACAAGGCCGTGACCGGGAAGCCACGGTCAGGGAAGCCCGGGTAGTTGGCAAGCGCATGACCAAGGTTGCCGATGCCGACCACGGCGATACTGTGGTGCCGGGTAAGCCCGAGCAGCCGCTCGATGTGCTCCACCAGCCGCGCGGTGTCGTAACCCACCCCGCGGGTGCCGTAGGAACCCACATACGACAAGTCCTTGCGCAGAGTCGCGGAGTTCACCCCAGCAGCGCCGGCGAGTACCTCGCTCGACATCGTGGTCACGCCCTGCTCAATCATCGAGGTAAGCACCCGAAGGTAGACGGCGAGGCGGCCGACCGCAGCCTCAGGTACGGAGCGGTACGGCAGGTCTTCGACCCCAGTGCTGTACCTGCCGTGCTCGTGCACCGTCACGAGTGCCTTCCTCTCGACCCACTGGCAAACCGGTTCCGGGGCTGGTGGCGCTGTCCTGCCAGGCGTCCACGGTAGCCGCTTGTGAACGCAGGAACAAAGTCGCGATCTTGCTTGCCCAGGACACGGCTCAGGGGCGGCTCGGTCGGGAAGCCGCCCCTGACAGTGCCAGCAGCAGGTAAAAGCTGCTGTGCTGCGGGTTAGGAAGCCGGCAGTGAGAGCACCTGCCCGATGACGAACACCGTGGCGTTCTTGGTGGGAATGTTGCCGCACAGCACCGGCGCACCATTGACCGTCGGTGCTGCCGCGGTGCCGCCGATCGTGAGCTTGGCGCCTTCCAGACTGTCCACTGTGCCGGCTCGGACCAGGCCGGCCGCGTCGTAGCGGGTGCCGACCACGTGGTAGGTCAGGATCTTGGCCAGTTTGCTGTTAGGCGTCCCCACATCTGGCGCGGTGGTCAGCTGGTTGAGGGTACCCGGGTTCTTGGCCTCTAGAGCCTGGAACGCCGAGTCGGACGGGGCGAACACGGTCAGCGCGGGCGCGCTGTTGAGAGTATCGCCCAGGTTGGCCGCGGTCACGGCCTTGGTCAGGGTGGTCAGCAGCGGGTTGTGGCTGGCCGCGGTGGCCACCGGATCATTGACCATGCCCTGCGCCGAGCCCGGGCCCTCGGTGGGCACCTGGCTGCAGGCCGGTCCGAAGATGTCACTGATCTGGGTGACGCCATTGCCGGTAGGTGCCGTGACCCCCGGGTTGGGCGCCGCCTGCGCGCTCGACTGCTGTGTCTCGCTGGAAGCTTGGCCGCCGGTCGCCGGCCCCTGCGAATTGCTGCATGCGCCGACCACGGCGGTCAGTGCCGCCATAGCACCGACCGCGGCCACTCGCTGGATCTTCCTCACTAAACCTCAACTCCTCGTCTGCGGGCGGGCTGGTCTTGCGCCTCGCCTGCATTACTTTCGGTGATCCCGCCAGGCCGGATCGCGCCAGACGGATGACAAAATGGGTGTTCCCTGCGCCCGAAAGCCAAAACGATTACCGGTCGATGTATACGAAATCGTTACGAACTGAAGGTCCCCCACGACAATGCACGTGCGACATACGTCAGGGGCGACCCCAATATGGGAGCGCCCCTGACGGGTGGCAGTTAGTTACCTAGCTCAGGAAGCCGGCAGCGACAGCACCTGCCCGATTACGAACACGGTGGCGTTCTTGGTGGGAATGTTGCCGCACAGCACCGGTGCGCCGTTGACGGTCGGTGCC
>JAICSB010000465.1 GCA_025937115.1 Pseudonocardiaceae bacterium
CCCAGTCCTGCTCCCGCGTCGCCGTGAAGATCCTCCGCCGCAACCTGACTACATTGGCTTCGTGGACTCGCCAGTCAATGGCCTCCCACTCCAGCCGCTTGTCATTGGGTCCGTTCACTGCGAAGTCCCTGCCCGCCACCGCCGGGGTGGACAAGCAATAGCCCTCCACCGCCGGGGTGGAAAAGCTGTACCCCTTCACCGTGTCCAACTTGTCCCTCAGTTCGTCAGGCTCGCTGCCTTGGTGTTCACCGGCTCACCTGCCCACGTCAGCGCCCTTTCGGGCCCGACCGTCAGGTCGGCATCCGGCCGGTTACCCCGGGGCCACCGCCTGGAGCAGCGGCATCCTCGCCGCGGGTTCCCGCTGCCTTTCGGCCGCCGGCATCCGCTTGTTGGGCATCCAGTCCCGCCGAGGGATTGCGCCCCTCTTGCGATCGGCCTACCGGGCCCTAGACCAGCCCGGACCCCGACGGGGTTTCCACGTTTCGCGCATACGAGACACGACCGGGGTGGGTGCCCCCTTTACCCCGAGACCAGCGGTGTTCCCACGACCGACTCTCACTATCCGGTCGCCGCTTGCCGCCTCTTCCAACGGCCAGGCCCTATCACCCCGGTACTCATCCCGTCGTCCAGGGCTAGAAATAACGAGGCATCACCAGGGATTCACTTGCGTTCACCCGTCCGGTCTTCCCCTCGCCCGTTGCTCCCCCGGACGGAACGGAGGCCCTTCGGCTTTTTCCCTGGGCTTCGCACCCCTACGGACCAGACCCGCAGACGCACGCCAGAGCGGGGATCGATCTCGAACACTGATCGAGAACTACGCACCCGGCATAACCGGCCTCCAACCTGCGAGTTCACTCGCCATACGCGACCTCGTGTCGCACGTGAGAACTTTCCTTCCTCCGGTCAAGTGCGGCCTTCGGCCGCCGCCGCTGGTCGCCGGGCCGGGCCGGTCCTCGCTCCGCTGCGGGCGGCCGACCCGGCGGCGGCGCACGATGAAGGGGCCGATGACCGAGGACGGAACTCCTCAGGCCACCGGGCCACGTGCATCTGATCAAGTTCTTCGCGTGCGTCCGGTCCGGCAGCAGGCTCGCTCGCGTGGGGGGTAACGAGAATGGGCCTGGCGTGGCCGCCACGTCATGCACCTGTTCAGCAGCTGTGTTGAGCGGTCGACGAGTGGTGCGAGTTGATCAGCGGCGACCTACTCGCCGTAGGCGATCTGGATGCGCAGGTCGACATGTGTGGCTTCATCGGTACGGCGACGGTCGGTCTGGCGGCCGCCGCGACCGGTACGAAATCTTTGCCTACCGGGCTCGCCCGGGCCGGCCTGCGGGCGGCGGCGATGTTCGTCAAGGGGCCGTCTGTCTACGACTCATGGGCCGCGCCGCGTCCGATTCGTCAAACCACGCGCGTTGTGGCGCGATGCGTCCGGCGCCCGCCTGGTCCGCTCCATCACGGCTTTGCTGTCACAGTCCCAGTACGCGCAGGTTGTTGGCCGAGTTCAACTACTCACCCCGGGCCGCCCACCGGCCCAGCACCATCCCATTTCATCTGCAGAAATTTAACCCTTGAAGACGCTGCCGATTTGTATCTCCGGGTCCACCGCGCGCCTTTACCATCATGATCGGTCTGAACCTCGGCAGCCTTGCTAAGCTCCCATTGATTCGCGCCCCCGATGTACAGGGCGAGGTTCCGCCGGCTCCGTACGAGGGTGAACCCTTGCTGGGCGAGCACGTCGCCCAGCAAGGGCCGGACGTATATAATGCTGATGGCCCGGGGGTGCTCCCGCTGCGAGGTCACAACCTTTTCTACGAAGCGGCGGAAGGTGGGCCCGATAAAGGGATTGAAAAGATAGAGTACTGTGATGTCCGGGGGAATTTCCCAGTGCTCCACGTCGGAGTGGACGAGTTCGATCGGTGTGTCACTCGGGCGCATCCTGGAGATATTGCGGCGGGCGGTGCGGTACACATCTGCCGACAATTCCACTCCGACGACCCGCCGGAAGGAGTAGTGCCGGGCCGCAGCGATGACTACGCGTCCCTTGCCGCATCCCACGTCGGCGAAGGCGTCGGTCGGGAGTACCTCGGACGGGGGCAGGATTCGCAGCAGTTGCCAGGTCTCCGACGGCTCGTACCCCCTGAGGTCACCCCGGTGTTCGGGCCCCGACGCCGAAGCCGTTGTCTCCACCCGGTGACGGATGTCGAAGTACTTCCCGTAGAGGTAGCGGCGGCTTTTGCGCAGCATTCGGTTGATGTCCACGGACGCGCCTCACCTCATTTCCGGCCGGCGACCCAGCGTCTGATCGGGCGTGGGATCCGGCGGGGAGCACCGAAGGTCTCGTCGCAGAATTTTAAGGTCGGAGCGGGCACCGGGCTGCAGGGTTCCCGTCCCGATCGCGTCGATCACAGCCGCGCACACCCATCCGGCGGCTACGCCCGGTCGGCACCTGGGGTCGTGCCACGGCGGCGGAAGCAGCCGGTGACCCTGGATGAGGCAGCGGTTGCTGAGCTCGAAGTCCTCGATGATGTCCTGCCTTTCCACTCCCAGCCACCACAGCACCAGGGCTACGACCATGCCAGTGCGGTCCTTTCCGAGTTGGCAGCCAACCACGACCGGCCCATGACGCAGGCTGCTGGCCACGGTTCGGGCCGCGTCGGTGTAGAGCGGCCAGTGTTCGCGGTAGCGGCGAAGCTGATCCTCGGGCGCCGTTCCCCAGTCACCGGGCTCCCGGTCGCATAGCGGGACGCGCTGCCACTGCCAGCCATGCGCCATCAAGGCGATGGGCTCTCCCCCTTTCTCGACCTCGCCGTCCGTCCGGAGGTCAAGGTAGGTCGCCGGGCCGGTGTATCCGGTGAGTGCATGGGCCGTGGCGGGTATGAGCCGGATCAGTGCGCCGGAGCGCAGGAACTTGCGGTGACGCAGGCGGTGGCCGTCTTCTGTGCGCAGCCCTCCGGCATCGCGCACATTGGGCAACAGGTGCGGCAGCAGCGGGCGCGCGGGGACGTTCACCCCGGTCCTTCGCTGTTGTCCCCGGCAGGTCCTCCTCGGTCATGGCTGCTGGCGACCTCCAGAACGCGGTCGGAAGCCGGCGTGGTGTAGCTGTCGGCCCCGAAGATGAATTCGAGAAACGCGGTCGGAGCGCGCCCGAGGCCGCTAACCGCCTCGGCGTCGACGATGAGGTGGCGGTTAAACGCGCTGAGTTGCCGCTCCGTCATGTCCGGCCCCATCTGCCCGTACGGTGTGTAGAGCGTCGGTCGGGCGCGGGCGCGCGCGCGGGGCCGGGTGGCGATGGGGGGCCGGGGGCCCGGGGGGGGGGGGGCGGGCAGCCCGCCACGGTCG
>JAICSB010000379.1 GCA_025937115.1 Pseudonocardiaceae bacterium
TGGAAGCGGTCGAAGGTCATCGTCGCGTTCGGTAGGTGCGCCCTGATCCCGGAGAGGACCGCGGTGCTCATATCGGAGCTGGTGTCGGTGACGTTCGCCGGGTCACCGCCATGTTCGGCCAAATCAGCGGCGAAACGGGCCACCGTAGCCGCGTCACGCCCCTCGGTGGCGAAGATCACCCGCCCCGCCACCATGCCGGCGAAGATGCTGACGTAGTCCTGGCCCTTGCGGGCCGAGGTCTCGTCCATGCCGACCTTGGTCACCGCCGAGAAGTCCTGCTGGTCGCGGGCGGCCGTGACGTGGTGCTCCAGGACCCGCCAGATCCGGGTGTCATGCTCGCGGGTCATCGCGGCGACCTGGGCCACCGGCATGGCCTTGGCGAAGGTCAACGCCAGCGCCTCGAACAGCATCGAAAACCCCGACCCCGGACGTGCCCAGGACACACTGACCTGCCGTACCCCATGCTCGGGGCAGCACACCCGGGGCAGGCGGGCGTGCAGAAACGCCTTGTGCTGGAAGAAGTCCATGTGCCGCCAGGTCTTCTCCGCGGTGTCGTGCACCACACACCCACCCTGCGCGCAGTCCTTGGCCGGACACCCGAACCGGGCCCCACGCTCGAAGTCCAGATACAGATCCAGCTGGGCGGCCTCAACATCGAACTCGCTGCGGGTCACCCGCCACGGCCCGCTGAGCCCCAACGCCGCCGTGAACAACCCCAGCTCATCCATACCCCTGTGACCCCCTGCCACACGACCATCACGGACAGTCACGCAGCCAACGAAACCATCACCCCCTCGTCAACCCGCCACGCCGGGACCACACCATTTGATCATCAGTTGATCACCAAACCCACTTGATACAGCGAGGAACCGAATTTTTCCGGTAAATCTTGAGTCGGGCTTGGAGCTGGTTGTCAGGAGGCCTCGTTCTCGAGTCGGTCGAGGATTCCATCGAATACTTTTTGGCGGCCGATTTGTCCCTTGGCGGCGGCGTCGTCGCGTTGGCGCTGCAGCGTGGGTCTGAATTCGATGGTGGTCACGAAGAATGTGCAGGACTCGCAGATGGACTCGAAGTGACAGTCCATCTCGACGGGGCGGGCGCAGTGGCCGTTGCCGAGCATGCGGCTGTTCATCTGTCGGCGCAGCTTGAGCATCTCAGCGCCCTCGGCGTCGGCCGGTAGGTGTGCTGCTCGGTCGTAGAGGGCTTCGACCTTCTCGGAGACGGCGAAGTACTCCTCGGCGACGGTGCGGTCGGCGATGCGGGCGTAGACCATGGTCATCGTCATTGTGCGGTGGCCGAGAAGGGCGGCGATGGCCTCGAGTGACATGCCTCGATTGATCGCCTGGGTCGCCAAAGTATGTCGTAGCTGGTGAGCGGTGGCCCTGCCGATGCCGGCGGCTGTGGCGATCCTGGTCAGGGCACGGTCGACACGGGCGGCGGGGATGGGCCGGCCCCAGTCGAGGAAGACCAGGTCCGAGCGCAGGCCGGTGGGCCGCTCGGCCAGCCAGTCATCGAACAGCGTCTTCAACTGCGGGTGTAGGGGGATGTAGCGGTCGTTGTGCAGCTTGCCGACCGGGACTCGCAACCAGTAGGCGGAGCCGATCTGGACGACGGCATCGATAGTCAGCGCCATCAGCTCACCCCTGCGCAGTCCGGTCCGGGCGAGCAGCTCGACAACCAGACGGGCGAAGGGGTCGGGGTCGGCGCGTGCCGCGCGCAGCAGTTTCGCCGAGGCGGCGTCGTCGAGGAAGCGGGGCAGTGGCTGGTCCGGGATGGGCAGGTCACCGGCGAAGATCAGCGGGCGCGATGGCGCGTCAGGATAGCCCCATTCGGTGATCCGGTCGAAGAAGCAGCGCAGCGTCGTGAGGTGAGCGCGGACGCTGTGCCGGTGCAGGGTGCCGCCCCCAGTGGCTCGGGGACGGCTGGCGAGGTTGGACTTGTAGGCCTCGATGTGGTCTCGGGTGAGGTCGGCAACGCAGTTGACCTCGGGGGCTTCGCGGGACAGGAAGGTGGCCAGTTCGCGGATCGCTTGCTCGGCGCTGTGAACGGTGGAGGGTCGCAGGCTGAGTTCGATCTGGGAGAGGTAACGCCGCGCGGTCTCGGTCAGGCGTGGGGGCGCCAGCGCCCACTGCGCGGCGCGGGTGAGGCCGGTGTTCGGCTTGCGCAGCCGTGGCGGGGTGTCGGTCAACCCGGCGTGGAACAGGGTGGCGCGCAACCGGACCAGCGCCGTGCGCAGCTGGTGTCCGGCCGTGGGGTGGGCGGGGTGGGCGAACGCAGCGAGCAGGGCGTCGCCGCCGGTATCGAGCTGTTCGGTGCTGAGCTGCTCGGGAAGCACGCCGTGCAGCGCGGCCAGTTGCGCCAGCGCGCTCCACTGCTTGCCCACCCAAACCTCGTCGGAGCCCAGCAGGCGCGCGGTGGCGGCGAGGCGCGTGCGCAGCGCCGGGTAGTAGCAGGCGGCGGCGGTGCCTAACCGCAGCTCGGCTCGTGCCAGATACTCGACCGAGACGCTCATCCGGGCGGTGACCATCAGCCACGACGCGAAGCGGCGCTGGTGAGCGGGAAGGCGTAGTTGCTCCTCGATCGCAGCCGCGGAAAACATCATGGGAATGGGGTATCGGGCGCAGAAGGCCCGAGCCCCGCCGATGGTCGAGGCCCACGCGGTCGCGTCGGCGTCGGTGAGCGCGGCGGCGAAGGCGTCCACCAGGTCCTCGGCCTCGGCGGTCAGGGCCAGCCGCGCGGTCACAGCTGACCCACCGACTGGGCCTCGATCGCTTCGGCCGCGCGCAGGTACTCTCCGGATAGCCAGTCGTTGGCCAGATGCAGGTAGATCCGGGTTGACTCGATTGAGGCGTGCCCGGCCAGGGCCTGGATGGCTTCCAACGCCATCCCGGCCTCCCGCAGCCGAGTGAAGCAGGTATGCCGCAGTTGGTGGCAGGTCAGGCGGGGCAGCCCGGCCCGTCTCCTGGCCCCCTCGACGATCTCGTCCAGGCCGGCGGGCGAGAGCGGCTGGCCTCTGCGGGGACCCTTCAACACGACGAAGACCCGGTCGGTGCCCGAGGTTCGGGGGCGCTCGGCGTCGTAGTAGGCCGCGACGGTGGTGAAGAACCTGGCCGATACCGGCACGATGCGTTGCCGGCCGCCTTTGCCCTCGGCGACGAACACCCGACGCTCGCCGGGGTGCAGGTCGCCCAGCCGCAGCCCGAGCACCTCGCAGCGCCGTAATCCGGCCAGCAGCATGGCCTGGGCCATCGCCTGATCCCGGTGCGTGCGCAGCGCGGTCAGGAACGCTTCGGCGTCGGTCGGCTCCAGCACCCGCGGCAGTGTCCGCGGTGCCCGGATCAACGGCACCCCCCGCACTCCCGCTCGGCCGCGGCGGCCTCTCGTGGCCAAGCCCCGCGGCACCGGGTTCGTCGTGACCCCGGCATCACCTCGCGCCGTGAGGTAATTGAACAGCCCGGACACGCTGGCCAGGCGACGCTTGATGGTGCGGGCGGACAGACCCGCCTCGCCATCCTCCAGACGAACCACCCGGGGGCCGCGTCGCGCGGCACGCTGGGCAGTGATGAACGCCAACACATCCGCGGTGGTGATATCCACGGGCTGTTTCGCTACCTCGGTGAAAAACACCTTGAGGTCATAGGCGATCGCGAGCAGCGTATTCGAACGAGCCCGCGCGGCGACGAATTCCAGATAGTCGTCGAGCAATACATGGCCGATACTGACGGCGCGAAGCTCGTCACCCGCCATCGTCTTGATGAGGCCGGAAGTCAACACAGACAAGAGGGAGATTCTCCGTTCGCGAGGACCGCCGTCAGCACGTGTGGCGCCGACGGTCAGAATCACCCTCATATCATGAGCTGATCTCATCGACACCGATCCGCCGCAGCCCATCCAACCGGTCGAGCTGGGCCGCTCGATGAGCCACCACCCGGGTGATGACCGCGGCCACCGAGCGCCAGGTGATCCGCAGCAACGCCGCCAGCACGGTCAACGCGGCATGACACGCCA
>JAICSB010000645.1 GCA_025937115.1 Pseudonocardiaceae bacterium
ACCCGTTGGCCCCGCCGAAGCCCCCTGGGCTGAGCTGGAAGGACGACTACGGCACCCGCCACCCCGAGGAGCGGCCCTGACCGGCAACACCCAGCAGCAGAGCATTGCCCGTCCGATGGGGCTGCCGCGCCCACCCGGCAGCCCCATCGGCAATCCAATTCAAGCTCCAGGTGGCGTCTGAGAGGGTCGCCGCTGGGGCTGCGTAGGGCTGAGCCAGGTAGTCGCCGAGGCCGGCACCCGGCAGGGTGGTCTGAGACAGTAAAGCGCTCTCTACCGCTGTGCGGCGACACTGAGTCACCCGTGGGGAAGCGAGAACTCAGGGCACTGGCGTAAGCGCTGGTCAGGATGGGTGTGGTGGGCGCGGGAGGAGTTGAACCTCCGTCCTCTTCCGTGTCAGATCCAACGAGCCTTGACTGGGCTGTACCTCGGACGGTTACAGACGGGGGAGGATCGATGGAAAGCCGCATGTGAGCGCAGGCGTCAGCACCCGGCCGCTTCGACGATCTGCCACGGTTCTCCAAGGGTCGTGTTGATCTCGACTTTCGCGGTTACGCGGCGGCTGATGCCAGGCCAGGTGGACGGCGTTGATTTGCTCGGGTGTGGCCTTGCCTGGGCGTTCGGGCAGAAACCGGGCGGCGATGATGGTGCGGCGGAGCTTGGCGAGCATGTCCTCGAAGGATGGCTCGGTCTTGGTCGTGTACCAGGGTTGGCGGGCGCGGCGGTCGGTGACGTCGTCGGGATGGTGGCCGTGCAGGGCATACCAGATGACCACCAGGCTCATGGTGAGCATGCCGAACGGGACGGTGCGTTCGACCGCCTGCTCGAGGTGGTTGCGGGCCTGCCCGACCCCCATCGGCCCTTTCGCGGTCTCGATCGCCACCTCCACCGACCAGCGGCCGGCGTAGCGGGCCACGATCTGCTCGACGCTGGAGGTCAGGTCGGTGGTGAACAGCGCCAGCTCCCGGGCGGGAGCACCCGCGCTGGCACCGACCAGGACCAGCCGGCCGCCTCGTTTGCCGAACGCGCCGTACCACAGGCAGGCGACCTCGGCGACGGCCACGGTGTCGGTGCGCCCGTAGCGGGTCACGCTGGTCTGCCGCCAGGACGCCCCCGCGCCGGCCTGGGTGGGGTTGCCGATCCGGTCGCCTCTGGTGCGGGGACGTCCGCGCCTGCCGGTGGGTGGCGGAGCCGGGGCGTACAGCACCGCGTTGCGCTGCACCCGGGTGGTGAAGGTGACGCGCTCCGGCAGATCCCGCAACGGCCTGCCGTGGTCGGCCGCGTCCCCAACGACGTGGATGACCCGGTCGGGGAACGCCCGCGCCAGCAGCCCCACCAGGGTGCGGGCCAGCTCGACCGGGGTCGCGCTGCCCTTGCCGCCCACAGCCGAAACAGCACCGGCAGGCAGGTCGGCCGCGCCTGGAACGGCAACCGCACCACCAGACCGACATCACCCAGCGGTTGCCGCGGGCGGTCACCCGCCCGGGCTGCGAGGCGTCGTGGGTCCAGAACGCGGCGTGGACCTTCTTGCCGCGCCGGCGAAACAGCGTGTCGTCGACCGCGACCTCAAGCGCCGCCCCGGCGGGTACCAGCCGCTCCACCACCAGCCGGGCCAGCACCAGTCCCAGCGCGTCGGCCGACCACCGGTTGACCGAGAAGAACCGGTGCAGGCGGTGATGCGACACCACCTCCTGCAGCCCGGCGCCCAGCAGCATCCCACACACCGTGCGCGGCCCCGTCTGCGCGACCATCCCGACCACCAGCAGCGTGAAGGTGGCAAACGACGGTGCGGTGAACGAGGGGCGCAACACCTGCAGCACTCCGGCCAGCGAAGCCGGTACCGTCAACCCTGGAAGCATCGGCGAATCCCTGGAGACAGGCGATGTGAACACGCCGATGCTTCCCTCAACTCACCCTGAGGTCACACATCCCCACTTCGTGTTGGACCAGCCACCGAAACCGCGAAAGTCGAGAGGTTCTGCACCTACCTCATAAGCCAGCCACGGGGAACGGTGGGCGTGGCGGTGGCCAGCAGCTGTGGTGGCGACGCCGGCGTGGTCAGGCCTCGCCCAGAGCCCAGGTCGCCAGGATCGCGCCGGTGGTCGTGACCTGGCTGTCGAGCAGCCGCAGCCGCCTGAGGGCACCGTCGTCGCCGAACAGGCGCTTGCCCCCGCCCACCACCAGCGGGTCGATCATCACCCCGGAACTC
>JAICSB010000115.1 GCA_025937115.1 Pseudonocardiaceae bacterium
GAATGTTCACCTGCGCACGGACCGCGGGTTGGTGCGCGCACATCACGGAGTAGAAGCGCACCGGCCGGCTGGTCCGCCCGGTGGCGCAGTATGTCGGCCCGGCGCCACGGCGCCGCCAGGACGTGGCGGGCTGGGACGAGATCGGCCGACCCTGACCTGGGTCACCGCCGCAGTGCGTACCGGGCGAACAGCTGGCCCTGCGCCTCCAGCAACCACACCAGGTCCAGTCCGATCGGCTCGGCCAGCGGCGCCCGGTCGACGATGGACAGCGACCCAGCGCTGCCTGCGAGGGCGGGTGCGATGGACAGGAACAGCTCGTCAACCAGGCCGGCAGGCAACAGCGACGCGTTGAGCTGCGGGCCGCCCTCGCACAGCACCGAGCGCACGCCGTGCTCGGTGCGCAGCCGGGTGAGCATCGCCGGCAGGTCCACGTCCTCGCCGGGCGCCGGGCGCAGGTAGCTGACGTCAGCCGCGCACTCCGGTAGCTTGGCGGCGCTGGCGGTGAGCACCACCACGCGGGAATGCGGGTCGGCCAGCAGCGGCAGGTCCGCGGTCAAGGTGAGCCTGCCGCTCACCACAATGGCTAGCGGGTCCGCTACCAACCCGCGGGCTACCCGGCGCGCCCGGCGTTGCGGATCGCGGACCAGCCGCCCGTACCGCTCGGTGCGTACCGTCCCGGCACCGACCATGACCGCATCAACATGTGTTCGCAACTCATGGAACACCTGCCGGTCCGCCGGACTGCTGATCGGGGCGGTGCGCTGCGCCACCGCCGCCGCACCGTCAGCGGTGGCCACCATGTTAAGTACCAGGTAGGGACGGTGCTCGGCGGCCATCTCGGCCAGCGCGAGTCCCTCCAACGCCTCGACGGCGGTGACGATTCCGGGCTGGGGCAGCAACCGCCGCAACACCAGCTCGGTCACGCCGGATGTCCCGGTTCGATACCTTTCGCCTGGTCGAACGTGAAGTACGGCTCGCGGGCTTGCTGGGCCGCGATCGGCTCGAGCAGGAAGCCGACGTGGTCACCGAAGTCGAACTGGTTGAGCACTCGTCCCACGAACCAGTTCCCGCAGTCCTGCAGGATTGGCACCTCGCCCGGACCGGGTAGCCAGGCGCAGCGGGCGAACTTGTCCACCTCCCCACTGCAGCAGCTCCCGAACAGCCGGGCCAACGGGTCAGCGTCCTGCGGCACGACGTGCACAGCGATCAGCTCGGCGCCAGCGGCCAACCGGTAGGTGTGGTTCTTGCGGGACAGGCAGATCAGGAAGCGTGGCGGTGCAATGCTGGTCTGGCAACCGAATCCGACCAGACAACCAGCGCGCTGCGCGCCGACCCGGACCGTGACGATGAACATCGAGTAGTCGAGCTTCCTCGCCAACTCCCCGAAAGCACCGTGAACGTCCACGACAGATCAACCTACCGGCGCCCCGGGCGCACTCGCACCGCCAGCTCTGCGCCTCCCGAACTCCACACCAGAGCTGTTCGGCTCGCCCAGCACGACACTGGTGTGGAGCTCGGGAGACGCAGAGCTGTTCGGGGCAGTGGGTACCGTGAACGGGTGCAGCGCATAGCGGCGGGTAAGGTGCGAGACCTGTATTCATTCGACGACGACGTCCTGCTTGTCGCCTCGGATCGGATCTCGATATATGACGTGGTGCTTCCGACGGCCATTCCGGACAAGGGCGCGCTGCTGACCCAATTATCGGTATGGTGGTTTCACCGACTCAGGGATGTCACGCCCAACCACCTGATCTCCGGCACTGATGTGCCGCCGGAGTTCGGGACGCGCGCGATGCGCTGCATCCCGCTGCGGATGGTTCCGGTGGAGTGCATCGCCCGCGGCTACCTCGCCGGCCTGGGGCTGCGCGAGTACGAGAAGACCGGCACGGTGTCGGGTGTAGCGTTGCCTGCCGGGCTGGTCGCTGGCAGCCGACTACCCGAGCCTATCTTCACGCCGACCACCAAATCGACAACCGGCCACGATGAGTTCATCACATTCGACAACGTAGTTCGCGACATCGGAGAAGCTACTGCGCAACGCCTCCGTAGCCGGACCCTGGAGCTTTACACAACAGCTGCGGAGCACGCGGTGAACAATGGTGTCATCATCGCGGACACGAAGTTCGAGTTCGGCTGGGACGCCACCGGGCAATTGACGCTCGGGGACGAAGCAATCACGTCGGATTCATCACGGTTCTGGCTCGCGGAGAGCTGGCGACCAGGTGAGCAGCCACACGCGCTGGACAAGCAGTTCGTTCGGGACTGGGCGGTAGGCACGGGATGGGACCGCGAGCCTCCCGGACCTGTCATTGCGTCCTCGATCGTGGCCGAAACGCGGCGGCGCTACATCGAAGCCTACGAGCGCATCACCGGGGCCACCTGGCCGTCGTCGTAATCTGATGGCATGACACAGACCGCGCAGCTGACCATCCCCGCCGGACTGAAACCCGCTGACGGCCGCTTCGGTTGCGGGCCGTCGAAGGTGCGTCCCGAGCAGCTGGCCGCGCTAGCCACCAGCGGCGCCTCGCGGATGGGCACCTCGCATCGGCAGAAACCGGTGAAGTCCCTGGTCGGACGGATCCGCGCCGGATTGAGCGAGCTGTTCTCGCTACCCGAGGGATACCAGGTCGTACTCGGCAACGGCGGCACCAACGCGTTCTGGGATGTCGCCGCCTTGGGCCTGGTCCGGAACCGCTCGCTGCACCTCACCTACGGCGAGTTCTCCGCGAAGTTCGCCGCCGTCACGACGCGCGCCCCGTTCCTGACCGATCCGGTGGTGATCTCCGCCCCACCGGGGGACGCCCCGGCGCCGGTCGCGGACCCGTCCTGTGACCTGATCGGCTGGGCGCACAACGAGACGTCGACCGGAGTGATGGTTCCAGTGTGCCGGCCGACCGGTTCGCAAGGCGCGCTGGTGGCGATCGACGCGACCAGCGGTGCCGGTGGCCTGCCGGTCTACGCCGCCGACGTCGACGTCTACTACTTCGCGCCGCAGAAGTGTTTCGCCTCCGACGGCGGGCTGTGGATCGCGCTGCTCAGCCCGGTCGCGCTGGAGCGGGTCGCCGAGATCGGCTCGTCGGACCGGTGGGTGCCTGAGTTTCTCTCGCTGCCCACCGCCTTGGACAACACCCTCAAAGATCAGACCTACAACACCCCAGCGATTGCGACGCTGCTGCTGCTGGTCGACCAGATCGAGTGGATGCTCGCCGGTGGCGGGCTGGACTGGTGTGTCGCGCGTACCACCGACTCGTCCTCGCGGCTGTACTCCTGGGCGGAGTCCACGCCGTACACGACACCGTTCGTCGTCGATCCAGCCAAGCGCTCGCTGGTGGTCGGCACGGTGGATTTCGTCGAGAGCGTCGACGCCGCTGCGGTCGCCGCCGTGTTGCGGGCCAACGGCATCGTCGACACCGAGCCCTACCGGAAGCTCGGCCGCAACCAGCTGCGGGTCGGGATGTTCCCGGCCGTCGATCCGGAGGACGTCGCCGCGCTCACCGGATGTATCGACTGGGTGGTCGAGCGGCTGAGTAATTGAGCTGCATGTGAGACTCGGCGGTCAGCGGCGCGCCTCCCCCGGCATCGCCGCTGACCGCCCTACGGTGGTGAGTACTTGATGTGGAGGTCCTCGGATGCGTGCGCTGCGAATTGCCGGTCTGGGGACCGACGGCTGCACGATCATCCTGGAGACCGGGGATCGGCGCGACCGGTTCACCCTAGTAGTGGACGACACGCTGCACGCGGCGGTCCGGGGCGATCTTCCGCGGCTGGATCCGACCGAGATCGATCCGGCGAGTGAGATGCGGCCCCGGGAAATTCAGGCCCGGGTCAGGGCTGGAGCGTCCGTCGAACAGCTGGCCACCACAGCCGGTGTGTCCAGCGAGCGGATCGAGCGGTTTGCCTACCCGGTGCTGTTGGAGCGATCCCGGATGGCGCAGCTGGCTCAGCAAGCCCACCCGGTACGCGCCGACGGCCCCGATGTGCGCACTCTGGAGCAGGTCGTGGCCGACACTTTCCACCGCCGTGGTCACGATCTCAACGCGGTGACCTGGGATTCTTGGCGCGGAGAGGACGGCAAATGGGCCGTGCAGCTGCGCTGGCGGGCCGGCCGGTCGGAGAACCGGGCGCAGTGGACGTTGCATCCAGGTGCGCACGGCGGCACCGTCACCGCGGTCGACGATCACGCCACCGACCTGATCGATCCGCAACCGGCCGCGCAACTGCGCACGGTTGGCCCGGTGACCGACGAGGCGCGCCCAGCGCTGGCAGTCCCCGACGACGCCCCCACCCACCCACCCAAACGCCCCCGCAAAAACCGCGCCGCCATCCCCTCCTGGGAAGACGTCCTGCTCGGCGTCCGCTCCCCCTAGGGATCCCTAGACCGCGTTCTGGATGCAGAACGCGCTAAACACGGCGCGCGAGACCGCATTCTGCATCCAGAACGCGATGCAGTGACGCGAAAATGGGGTGCCCCGGGCAAGGGGGGCGGTTAGCGTTTGGGGGGTTATGGGCCCCCCTCCACAATCCTCTCTGGCTGTGCTGCGCCGCTTGGCGCCCTACGCGCGGCCGGTACGCGGGCGGTTGCTGGGCTCGGGCGCCGCGGCACTGGGAGCGATGCTGGCCGGGTTGGGCATCCCGCTGCTGATCCAGCGGATCGTCGACGGCCCGCTCGCTCACCGGGATCGATCTTCGCTACTGCTGCTGTCACTCGGAGTGCTCGCGCTCGGGGTAGTCGAGGCCGGCCTGATCTATCTACGCCGGGCGGTGGGCGCGCGCCCGACCACGGAGATCGAGAAACGGATGCGGGCCGATCTCTACCACCACCTCCAGCAGCTTCCGGTGGCCTTCCACGACCGTTGGCAGTCCGGGCAGCTGCTGTCCCGCGCGATCAGTGACCTGAGTACGATCCGCCGGTTCGTCGCCTTCTCGGGGCTGTTCCTGGTGGTCAACCTGCTGACCGTACTGATCGGGATGGCTGTCCTGCTGGTGATCGCACCGGCGCTCGGGGCGCTCGCCGTGATCATGGCGATACCGCTGGTGGTGCTGTGCGGGCGCTACGAGCGGCGCTATCGGTCAGCCGCTCGGCGGGCACAGGATCAGGTGGGAGACCTGGCAACCACCGTAGGGGAAGCCGCTTCGGGCATCCGGGTGCTGAAGTCTTTCGGCCAGGGTCGCCGGGCCACCCAGACCTTCCTGGCGCAGGCCCGCGAGCTGCGCCGAACCGAGCTGACCAAGGTGGGCGTGCTCGCCACCCTCTGGGCGTTGATCATCGCACTACCGGAACTCACGCTGGCCGCGATGCTGGCACTGGGCGGATATGAGGTGGCGACCGGATCGCTTTCCCTGGGCACCGTCATCGGGGCGATCACCATCCTCACCTACCTGCGCTGGCCGCTGGAGTCGCTGGGCTGGTTGCTAGCTGACGCCGGTAATGCCGCCGCGGCGACCATCCGGTATTGGGAGGTGTGCGACACCGCTGTGACAGTGGCCGACCCGCCGAGACCCCAGGCCCCGGGGCAGCCGGCGCGCGGCGGGCTGCGGATCGAGGCGGTGCACTTCCGGTTTCCGGGCGCCCCCACCGACGTGCTGCGCGGGGTGGATCTCGACGTCCGGCCGGGCGAGACGATGGCGCTGGTGGGCGCGACCGGCAGCGGCAAGACTACCTTGACCGCGCTGGTACCCCGGCTGGCCGACGTCACCAGCGGCCGCATCGTGATCGACGGCGTCGACGTGCGGGACCTGGCGCTGGCCGAGCTGCGTACGATCGTGGCGACTGCCTTCGAGGACCCGGTGCTGTTCTCCGCTTCGGTCCGGGAGAACGTGGCGCTGGGCGCACCGCAGGCCTGCGACGACGACGTGCGCCGCGCGCTACGGATCGCCCACGCCGAGGCGTTCGTCGATGCGCTGCCCTGGGGCTTGGACACCCGGATCGGCGAGCAGGGCCTGACGCTGTCCGGTGGTCAACGGCAGCGGCTGGCGCTGGCCCGCGCGGTGATCGGGCAGCCGGCGGTGCTCGTGCTCGACAACCCGCTGTCCGCACTAGATGTCCACACCGAGGCCGAGGTCGAGGCGGCGCTACGCCGGGTGCTGCACGGTGTGACCGCGCTGGTGGTGGCCCACCGGCCATCCACCGTGCAACTTGCAGACCGGGTGGCGCTGCTCGCCGGTGGCCGGATCGAGGCCGTGGGCACCCACTCCGAGCTGCTCGCCGAGGTGCCCGAGTATCGCCGGCTGCTGTCCGCTATGGATATGGATGCCCAGGCGGTGACCCGATGACACAGCAGTGGCAGGGCGTCGCCGCCGAGGACCTCGACACGAACGACCCGGCGACGGGGTGGCGCTTAGCCCCCCGGTCGCGGCGGCTGCTCAGCTCGCTGCTGCGCCCGCAACTGCGCCGGATCAGCGCCGCGGCCGGACTGCTCCTTGCCGACCAGGTCGCGCTGCTGGCCGGACCGCTCCTGATCGCCGTGGCGATCGACCGCGGCATCCCGGCAGCCCTCGACGGTCGGACCGGCCCGCTGATCTGGTGCATCGCCGGCTACGCGGTGACCGGTTTGGCCGACGCGCTGACCGTCAGCGCGTTTCTGCGGCTGTCTGGGCGGATCGGGCAGGACGTGCTGCTTGATCTACGCGAGCGGGTGTTCGCGCAGGTCCAGCGGCTGTCCTTGGCGTTCCACGAGCGCTACACGTCGGGCCGGGTGATCTCCCGGCTGACCAGCGACCTGGACTCCTTGCAGGAGATGTTGGACAAGGGGCTGGACGGGTTCTTCATCTCGGTGTTGTCCATCGTCGGCATCGGCGCGATGCTGCTGGTGCTGGACGCCCCCCTGGCGCTGGTGGCGCTGGCCGGCTTCGTCCCGCTCGGCCTGCTGACCCGTTGGTACCGGCAGCGCTCGCAGCACACCTACCGCGCCACCCGCACCTGGATCGCCCGGGTGATCGTGCAGTTCGTCGAGACCATGAACGGGATCCGCGCAGTGCAGGCGTTTCGCCGGGAGCAGCGCAACGCCTCGATCATGGACGGGCTCAGCGGCGAGTTCGCCGACGCCGAAACCGAGGCGTTGCACCTGGTCGCCCGGTTCACCTCGATCGTGCGGCTGGTCGGTTCTGTCTGTGTCGTGCTGACGTTGCTGCTCGGTGGGTTGCGGGTGCTTCAAGGCTCCCTCACCCTGGGTGTGCTGGCGGCGTTCGTGCTGTACCTGCGCCGGTTCTACGACCCGCTCGACGAGCTGGCCATGTTCGCCAACTCCGACGCTTCGTCGGCGGCGGCGCTGGAGAAGATCTCCGGGCTGCTTGACGAGCGTCCCGCGGTCGGCGACCCCGCCGCGCCGGTGAAGCTGCCCGTTCCGGTGCGCGGCGAGGTGGTCTTTGACGGCGTGCGCTTCTCCTATGGCGGCCCGGAGATCCTGCCGCAGCTGGACCTGGTGATACCCGCCGGCCAAACCGTCGCGCTGGTCGGCGCAACCGGGGCGGGCAAATCGACGATGGCCAAACTCGTCGCGAGGCTCTACGACCCGGTTGCGGGCACCGTCCGGCTGGACGGAGTTGACCTGCGCTCGGTAACGGACGCCGACCTGCGCCGGGCGGTGGTGATGGTGACCCAGGAGTCGTTCCTGTTCGCCGGCTCGGTGGCCGACAACATCGCGCTGGGGATGCCCGGCGCGTCCCGATCCGAAGTAGTGGCAGCCGCCCGGGCGGTGGGGGCGGACGAGTTCATCACCGCATTGCCCGATGGCTACGACACCGACGTGCGCAAACGCGGCGCGCGGCTGTCCGCCGGGCAGCGCCAATTGGTATCCTTCGCGCGAGCGCTGCTCGCCGATCCCGCGGTGCTGATCCTCGACGAAGCCACCTCGTCGCTGGATATCCCCTCCGAGCAGGCCGTGCAGGCCGCGCTGGCAACGGTGCTGGCCGGCCGCACCGCGCTGATCATCGCCCACCGGCTGTCCACCGTGCTGATCGCCGACCGCGTCCTAGTACTCGCCGACGGCGTGGTGATCGAAGACGGCCCCCCAACCCAGCTGATCGACGATGCCGGCCCCTTCGCCACCCTGCACTCCGCCTGGCACACCTCGCTCACGTAACCCCCGTCCCGGCGCCTCCGCGTTCTGGATGCAGACTGCGGTATTCGAAGGCACTTTTAGCGCGGTCTGCATCCAGAATACGGTTGGTTAGCGACGGGCTAGGGCGGCTCGGACTGTGGCGACCATTTGTTTTGGGTTGGCTAATAGCGGGGCGGTCACGAACACGACTTCCCAGCCGGCGGCCTGCACTCGGTTGAGGCGGTCGCGGTCATGGTTGAGCGCCCACAATTGCCCGTTACGCCACGCGCCGTCGTACTCAACGGCCACTTGCTGCTCGGGAAAGGCGAGATCAGCACGGACGAGCCGACCGCGAGAGTCTTCGATCCAGTACTGCGGCTCGGGACGCAGTCCATCGAGGACAAGCCACACTCGCATCCGGGACTCCGGAGGCGATTCCGCCCTCGGATCTGCAAGTTCCTCGGCACGACGGGCCCGGACGATGCCGCGATCGCGGCGTGCAGACAACACCCTGCGCAGCTCCGCGCGGTCGACAAGCCCTGCGCGCAGTACCGCGTCGAGATCTGCGACGGCATCAGGCAGGCTCCGATCCAGTAGCAGATCCAGGCCCATCCGCAGCGGTGTCGCAAGCCCGATCCGTCCCCAGGGCCGCGCCTCGTCACCCTGCTGTTGCGTCCGACGGATATCCAGCCCGACGCGCCGGAATACCCGGACAGTCTCCGGCACCACCAATTCAATCGGATCCTTCGCACGTGCGAGGGCAACGCCCCGGAGCGTGGCCGCCGATCGGCCGGTGATCACCGCATCGGGATGCAGGGCGAGCGCGGCTCCCTCGCAACGCACCTCGTGGGTGTCCGGGATTCCGGACGGAACGTACACGTCCTGAAACAGCCGGCGGACGGCCGGACCGCGCAACTGCGCCGCCGTCAGCACGCCAGCCGCAACCGCCTCCGAACCCCGAAACGGTCCAGCCAAATCGATCGTCCGAATACTTCTCCCCATGCACGC
>JAICSB010000771.1 GCA_025937115.1 Pseudonocardiaceae bacterium
CGCGTTGTCCCGCCCGCTGATCGTCAAGCATCTGGTGGCGGCGGCGAAGTACCACGGTGCCAGCACGGTCGCGCATGGCTGCACTGGCAAGGGCAATGACCAGGTGCGCTTCGAGGTGGGCATCGGCGCACTCGGGCCGGACCTGCGAGTGATCGCCCCGGTCCGGGACTACGCGTGGACCCGGGAGAAAGCGATCGCCTATGCCGAGGAACGTGACCTTCCCATCGACGTCACGAAGCGTTCGCCGTTCTCCATCGACCAGAACCTGTGGGGCCGGGCGGTCGAGACCGGATTCCTCGAAGACCTGTGGAACGCCCCGACCAAAGACGTGTACTCCTACACCAGCGATCCCATTGAGTGGAAGGCGCCGGATGCGCTGGTGGTCACCTTCGAGTCCGGTGTGCCGGTCGCCATCGACGGCGTCGCGGTGACAGTGCTGGAGGCGATCCAGCAGCTCAACACCCGGGCCGGAGCCCACGGTGTCGGCCGGCTGGATATGGTCGAGGACCGGCTGGTCGGCATCAAGAGCCGGGAGATCTACGAGGCGCCCGGCGCGATCGCCCTGATCACGGCGCACCAGGAGCTGGAGAGCGTCACCGTAGAGCGCGATCTGGCCAGGTACAAACGCAGCGTCGAGCAGCGCTGGACCGAGCTGGTCTACGACGGTCTGTGGTTCTCACCGCTCAAGCGCGCGTTGGACGCCTTCGTCGCCGACTCCCAGCGCCACGTGACCGGCGAGATCCGGATTGAGCTGGCCGGCGGCCGGGCCACGGTGACCGGACGGCGCAGCCCGCAGTCGCTCTATGACTTCAACCTCGCCACCTACGATGCGGGTGACACCTTCGACCAGTCGCTAGCCAAGGGGTTCGTACAGCTCTGGGGGCTTCCGTCGAAGCTAGCGGCGCAGCGAGACCTGCTTGGCCGGGTCGAGCCGAAGACACCACGGGACCTGTCGTTGTGAGCGCGCTCTGGGGTGGTCGGTTCAGTGCGAAACCGGCTGATGCACTGGCGGCGCTGAGCCTGTCGACGCATTTCGATTGGCGTCTCGCCCGGTACGACATCCGCGGCTCCCGGGCGCACGCGCGCGTGCTGCACGGCGCCGCGCTGCTCGACGACGATGAGCTGACCGCGATGCTCGACGCACTGGATCGCCTCGATGCCGACGTCGATTCCGGCGCTTTCGTGCCGGTGCCGGAGGACGAGGATGTGCACACGGCGCTGGAACGTGGCCTGATCGACCGCGCCGGGCCGGAGCTCGGTGGCCGGCTGCGCGCTGGCCGCTCCCGCAACGACCAGATCGCGACACTGCTGCGAATGTGGCTTCGCGACGCGGCGCGCCGGATCGCCAGCGGCACCCTGGACGTGATCGACGCGCTGCTTGACCAGGCACAGGCACACCCCGATACGCCGATGCCGGGCCGCACGCATATGCAGCACGCCCAGCCCGTATTGCTCGCGCACCATCTGGGGGCCCACGTCCAAGCCCTGCTGCGAGACGTCGAGCGGCTGCGGGACTGGGATGCTCGGGCCGCCTTGTCCCCCTATGGCTCCGGTGCGCTGGCCGGCTCGTCGCTCGGCCTGGACCCGGCTGCGGTGGCCGCCGAAC
>JAICSB010000172.1 GCA_025937115.1 Pseudonocardiaceae bacterium
ATACCGATCCGCGCTGCCGGGCCCGGGCGGCCAGGGATCGCCGCGCGCCGGGCGATATCCGATCAGTGCTCGCCAGCGCCACCAGGGCCACCCCGTCGAGCAGGGCCGCGGCCACTGAGGCCGGATCCGGCCCAGGTCGGGAGATCAGCGCCAGCCGCTGCACCACCACCCCCGCCTCGGCTGCGGCCAACACACCGAGATCTCCGGCGCCGATCACCGCAGCCCAGGCCCCCTGCGCGGTGGCCGCGGCCAGCAACGCCAGTAGCAGCGCCATCGAGCCCTGCACTGCGACCACCGATCCCGGCCGCAGCCCACCGGGCAGCAGTGGCGCGACCGGTTCGACTACCGGAAATGACGGCCGGCCGCCCGGGACGTCGAGCCGCTTTTCCAGCGTCGACGCCGGGGCGACCGGCGCTCGCTGCAGCACCGACGCGACGCTCGCAACCGCCATCCGGCGGCCTCCTCCCAAACGGTGGGTACGCGCGACAACCGCACCCGGATCCGCTGCGGGGAAGGCAGCGTAGGGGAACATATGTTCGATCCACCAGTAAACCCAAGCAGTCGGGCACCGTCAAGGTCATACCCGCGATGCGCTGGCCACGTAGGGAACCGTCGGGCGAGGCTGAGGCTTCGACTTGCTCACTCCTTGGACTGACTCGGCTCCGAGTGGCTACCGGCTGGCGTCGGCAAGGAGCCCGTCGTGACCCGCAGGCAGTGCCGGCGACTCAGGCGCGTACTACTGCGGGTGGGTGATCACGGGTCGCGCCCGTCGACTTCCCGATCGCGGGCTCCCGACACCGCTCCTGGCGCGGCCGGACGATCATCGTCATCGGCCTGACCCGCAACGCGCGTGACCTGCCGCGCAGCTGCACCGAGTGCAACCAGCACCTCCGCATGATGACCCTGGCGCAGCGCGTGCGGTGAGAAACTGTCGGTGCTCCCCGGCAGCATGCGACCATGGTGGTGCCCCCAGAACGCGCGGAGGTGAGTCGCGGATGTCGTCGCCTGCCCAGACCGACCTGCTTGACCACGTCGGCCCGTGGACGGAACGGGATTATTTCGCGCTGCCCGAGGACCGTCGCCGAATTGAACTGCTCGACGGCGGGTTGCTGGTGAGCCCTGCTGCCGGGAGCCGGCACCAGCGGCTGTCATCCCATCTTTGCCACGCGCTGGGGCGGGCGGCACCGAGCTGGCTGGAGGTGCTGGAAGCCGTCAACGTCCGGGTGGCGCCCGGGCGAATCCTGATCCCCGACCTTGTCATGGTGACCAACCCTGGGCTCGACGTGACGGTCTGGGACCCGGCCGAGGTGGCGATGGTCATCGAGATTGTCAGCCCGGGCAGCATCGCGGCTGATCGGGCGATCAAGCCGCAGCTCTACTCGGCCGCGGGAATCGACCACTACCTGCGGATTGAGCTCAACGGCCCGGGTCCAAGCTCGGTGGCCTACCAGCTGCAACGGGGGTGCTACATAGAGGCCACGTCGTCGAGCTCGGATCAGCTGCTGTGCCTGGCGCAACCGTTCCCGATTGACCTGGACCTCGCCGAGCTCGCCACCGCGACCCGCCCGCCACCGTGACGCTGTCAACCCACCGGCGGGCACACTGGACGTCGTGGCGGGCTTCGGCTGGATCTCCTTGTGCACCGATTACGGCTACGCGGACGGGTTCGTGGCCGCCTGCCACGGGGTGATCGCCCGGATCGCGCCGCAGGCGCGAGTGCTCGACGTCACGCATGCGATCACGCCGGGCGACGTGCGGCGCGGCTCGGTAGTGCTCGCCGACACGCTGCCCTGGCTGCCACCGGCGGTGCATGTCGCGGTCATCGACCCCGGGGTCGGTACGGCGCGGCGCGGGTTGGCTCTGGTCAGCGGCGACACTGTGCTGGTCGGCCCGGACAACGGGCTACTGGTCCCCACGGCGCGGGCCCTGGGCGGAGTGCGCGCCGCTTATGAGCTCGCCGAACCCCGCTACCGGCTGTCGACGGTCAGCGCGACGTTCCACGGCCGGGACGTTTTCGCTCCGGCGGCCGCTCATCTGGCCTGTGGAGTTGTACCGGACGCGCTCGGCCCCGCGATCGACCCGGCCTCGCTGGTGACGTTACCGGCACCGCTGTGCCAGGTGGACGGCGATCGGATCCGCGTCGAGGTGCTGACCGTGGACCACTTCGGCAACGTGGCGCTGGCCGCCGGGGCAGCCGAGCTGGCCGCGATCGGCCTGCGGGCCGGGGTATCGGCGACGCTGCAGTGGCCAGCCGGCGCGCAGCCGGTGCGCTTCGGCAAGACCTTTTCCGACGTGGCGCAAGGAGAACTGATCCTGCTGATCGATTCGGCGGGACATCTCGCGGTGGCCCGTCGAGCAGGCTCGGCGGCGCACCACACCGGTCTGCAGCCCGGTGCCGTGGTCGAGTTGCTCACTTCTCCCGACACATAGATAGGGGCGACATGCACACCGCCGTCGTCGGCGCGGGTCCAACCGGGCTCTACACAGCGATCGCGCTGGCCCGTCGCGGGCATGAGGTCACGGTCATCGATCGCGATCCCGGGCCTGATCAGAACGGGTCGTGGAAACGCCGGGGCGTGATGCAGTTTCACCACCCGCACGCCTTCCGTCAGCAGGTCGGGGAAGCGCTTCTCGCCGAGATGCCGGAAGTCTGGGATGGCTTGATCACAGCGGGAGCTGAGCTGGCCACCGTGCCCGATCAACCTGGTCAGCCCGAGCGGGTGGTCGGATTGCGCTGCCGGCGTCTGATCTTCGAACGGGTCCTGCGGTCAGCCGCCGAGACTCAACCCGGCGTCACGCTGCGGACCGGTCACGTCGATGACGTCCGCACCGAGCAGGGACGCGCCGTCGGGATCCGGGTGAGCGGCCACCAGGTGGATGCCGATCTCGTCATTGACGCATCCGGCCGTGCCGGCAAGGCCACCCAGGCCTTCCGGGGGCCGGTCGAGGGCGGTGACTGTGGAATCGCTTACGTGTCGCGGCAATACCAGCTGTTGCCGGGCGCCGAGCATGGACCGATGAACGTCCCCTTCGGGATCGTGACGAGTTATCCCGGCTACCAGGCCGTGGTGTTCATCCACGACAACCGAATCGTGTCCATCCTCATCGCTCGGGCCAACACGGACCGTCAGATGGCGGCGCTGCGATCCCAGGACGTGTTCGAAGCCGCCATTGGGGCGATCCCTTCCCTGGCAGCATGGAGCGCCCCGGACCGGTCCCAGCCGATAACCCCGGTGCTACCCGGTGGCCGGCTGCATAACACCTACCAGGGGCAGCGCAACGCCGCCGGGCAGATCGCTCTCGACGGCTTGATCTTCGTCGGGGACGCCGTGTGCACGACCAACCCGGTGGCCGGACGCGGCGTAACCACTTCTCTGATGCAGGCCCAACGGTTGGTTCAGCTCATCGACGACCACCGGCGCGACTTCACCTCGTGCTCCCTGGAGTTCGACCACTGGTGCGAGACGAACATCAAGCCGTGGTTCTCTGACCACGTGTATTGGGACGCCGAGCTGATCCGGCGCTGGTCCGGGCACGACATCGACCTGACCCGGCCGCTGCCCTCAGATCTGATCATGGCGGCCACAGCGGTCGACCCCGAGATGCTCAACGTCGTCGGACCCTACCTGGCCATGCTCGCCCTGCCCGCCAGCCTCGCCGCCGTTGAACCCCGAGCACGGGAGATTTACGCCAGCGGCTGGCGTCCACCCGTACCCGATGGACCCACCCGCGACGAGCTAGCCGCACTCGTCACCAGGGTCAGTGCGCGAAATGGCGGGTTCCGGTGAGGTAGAGCGGCACCCCGGTGGCCTGCGCGGCGGCGATCGAATCGGCGTCGCGGATCGATCCCCCGGGTTGCACCACGGCGCGAACCCCGGCGTCGAGCAGCACCTCCAGGCCGTCGGGGAACGGGAAGTAGGCGTCGGAGGCGGCCACCGCGCCGCTCGCTCGCCCGCCGGCTCGGCTGACCGCGAGGCGGGCGGCGTCCACCCGGTTCACCTGCCCCATCCCGATGCCGACGGTGGCCTGATCCGCGGCGAGCAGGATCGCGTTGGAGCGCACCGCGCGGCAGGTCCGCCAGGCGAAGACCAGGTCGGCCAGCGCCGTCTCGGTTACCGGCGCACCGGTAGCCAGCGTCCAGGACGCCGGATCGTCACCGGGCGCGTCGATCGCGTCGCGGGTCTGCAGTAGTAGGCCGCCGGACAGCGCCCGGAACTCGATACCGCCCCTATCGGGGGGCGCGGCCAGCAGCAGCCGGAGGTTCTTCTTGCGAGCGAGCACGTCCACCGCGCCGTCGGCATATGACGGTGCCACCAGCACCTCGGTGAACACCTCGCTGACCTGCTCGGCCAGCTCGACGGTGACCTGGCGGTTCACCGCGATCACGCCCCCGAACGCGCTCACCGGGTCGCACGCATGCGCGCTGCGGTGCGCGTCGGCGACGTCCCCGGCGGCCGACACCGCGATGCCACACGGGTTGGCGTGCTTGATGATCGCGACGCAGGCGCCGTCGTGGTCGTAGGCGGCGCGCCAGGCGGCGTCGGCGTCGACGTAGTTGTTGTAGGACATCTCCTTGCCGTGCAGCTGCTGTGCGCGGGCCAGCCCTCGGGTGCCGCCAGCCGTGTACAGCGCCGCCTGCTGGTGCGGGTTCTCCCCGTAGCGCAACGTCGTCGCCCGCCGCCACGAGGCGCCCACCCAGGGCGGAAATTCGCCCGAGTCCGATGATCCGATCCAGTCCGATGATCCCAGCCAGGACGCCACGGCGATGTCGTAGTCCGCGGTGTGTCGAAACGCGGTGACAGCCAGCGCCCGGCGCTGCGCCAGGGTGAACCCACCGGCGCCGACGGCGTCGAGCACATCGACGTAGGCCGCCGGGTCCACCACCACGGCCACCGAGGCGTGGTTCTTGGCGGCCGCGCGCACCATCGCCGGGCCACCGATATCGATCTGCTCGACGCACTCGTCGAAACCGGCCCCGGCGGCCACGGTGGCCTCGAACGGGTACAGGTTGACGACCAGCAGATCGAACGGCGCGACGTCCAGGGCGCCCAGCTGGGCCACGTGCTCGGGTTTGCGGGTGTCGGCAAGCAGCCCAGCGTGCACTCGGGGGTGCAGGGTCTTGACCCGCCCGTCGAGGCACTCCGGGAAACCAGTGAGCTCCTCGATCGTCGTTACCGGCACACCCGCGTTGGCGATCACGGTCGCCGTCGAGCCGGTGGAGACGATCTGCACGCCGGCCGCGTGCAGCCCGGTGGCCAGCTCCGGCAGCCCGCTCTTGTCCGACACACTCAGCAGCGCCCGGCGCACCGGCCGGCGATCCTCGGTAGTCACGGTAGGGAGACCTTTCGTCCGGTGACGGTGCACCCGTGGCGGGCCAGCTCAGCGACGACGTCCACCAGCAACCGCCGCTCCACTGTCTTGATTCGCTCGTGAAGCCGCGTTTCGGTGTCGTCCGGGAGCACCTCGACGGCGCGCTGAGCCAGGATCGGGCCGGTATCCACGCCGGCGTCCACCAGGTGCAGGGTCGCGCCGGTCAGCCAGACCCCGTGCGCCAGCGCAGCGGCCACCGGGTGCCGGCCGGGGAACGCGGGCAGCAGCGCGGGGTGGCTGTTGAGGATGCGACCGCCGAAGCGGTCCAAAAACCCTGGCCCGAGGATCTTCATGAAGCCGGCCGTGACGATCAGGTCCGGCTGGTAGGCGGCGACGGCCTCAGTGAGCGCTGCGTCCCAGGCCGTCCGGTCCGGGTGCTGGGTCAGCTCGACGACGAACGTGGGCAGCCCACGATCTTCGGCGCGCTTGAGCCCTATGGGGCCGGTTCGGTCCGCGCCGACGGCGACGACCTGGGCGGGATAATCCGGGCCAGCGGCGTCCAGCAAGGCCTGTAGCAGCGTCCCTGTGCCGGACACCAGGACAACGATCCGGGTGGGGATCGGCAGGCGGAGCTGGGTCAGCGCAGGCTCCTGGCGCAGAGCGGGATGGCGAACATCCAGCCTAGCTTGCCCCAAGGCAGAGCACACGGACGCCGTGGACGTCCCGGCGGGGCACCATGATCTGGTCGCGGCTCGCAACGCCCGCACCTCAGCTGTGATGGCGTTGTGGTCGCGGGGGTCGTCGTTCCGGCCTCGTTGTCAGTTGCCCGCCGGATCGTAGGTCACAATGTCAAGTGATAAATATTGCGCGGTCAGTCCGGTGATCTTCAATGCCGAGTATCGCTGGTCCGATGTTTTGACGCAAAAATAATTACCGACAGCGACGCTTCCTGTATCATAGGAACCTGCACGATATCCTGTTGTATTCCGGCAAGTGTCGTAATCAGACTTCGTGTCGCCGAGGTCAATTACTGGTGAAGTGACCAGGAATGACCTGTCTGACGCATATCTGATCTCAATGGCTCCGGTCTCCCATTGCGGGTCAGATGCTGGCGAGTCTAAATCGACCCCGTTCCCGTTAAAAGAAAGTGTGACCGGTCCGCTATGTCGAACTGTCGTACGCCGAGTGTGCTGGGCATCACCAGTTGGACCAGGGAGGCCGAGCCGCGATCTCAACTGCGCATTGTCCGACTGAAGCTGCTGATTCTGGCTCTTGAGTTGATCGAACTGTCCTTGAAGAGTTGAGAGATCCGTACCCTTCGTCGCAGCGGACGCCTGCGCCTGCTCTTTAGCCTGCGTGATCTGCGCTGTCCAAAGGCCAAGGGGGCTCTTCGCTGTTTTCAGTGGGTTACTCAGTGTGAGGTCATGTAGGTGGGTGTCGGATGGGTGATGGTGGGGAGCTGGAGCTTGGCTGCGGTGAGGTAGACGATGGTGATCATCTTGGTTTTGTTGCGGTAGCCCCGGGC
>JAICSB010000739.1 GCA_025937115.1 Pseudonocardiaceae bacterium
GCCCCGGTCATTCGCGGGGGTTGCAGAGCGGATCTCTAACTGCTTGTTGATCTTGGTTTGGTGGGGCCGCCGGCATTGGGCGTGACGGATCGTCCGGCCTGCTGCTCTGCCGGGTGCTCCAGGTTCTCGAAGGGGCGTCGGCGGTGCCGTCAGCCGGCGGGCAGGGGTAGCGCGGCGAGGCGGCTGAACGCGGCGGCGAGGTCGTGGGCCCACGGCCAGCTGGCTTGGATGCGTAGCCAGCGGCGTCGCCCGCCGTGGGTGAGACGGGCGGCGACGTGGAGCAGCCGGTAGCGCAGGGTCTTGGGCTCTGCCGTGGCGAGCGTGCCTTCGAGCAGCAGCCGCCCGGTCCAGGCCAGCAGGTCGACCGCGAGCATGACCACCGCGAGCCAGGCGGTGTTGATGCCGAACTCGCGGGAGGGGAAGTGGTCCAGGCCGGTGTTCTTCGCGCAGCGGATGCGGTCCTCGACGCGGGCGTGGGCGCGGTGGCGGGCGTCGAGGAAGGCGAGCTGCCCGATGCGGGTGTCGGTGACGAACGCGGTGTAGCGCCAGCCGTCGGCTTCTTCGAACGCGTCGAGCTGCGCGCCGGGGTGCGGGCGCTCGCGGCGCACGATCACCCGCGAGCCGGCGGGGTAGCCGGCGAGGACACCGGCCGGCAGCAGCGCGGTGATCTCGGCGAGGCCGGCGCCGTCGCGGTGCCCGCCGTCGGCGTCGATCGCGGCCGCCCAGGCCTCCTTCGCGACCAGGCCGATCGCGGTGCGCTCCCGGCCGGTGATGTGCCAACCGACCGAGAACGAGCAGTTCACGGCGCTGCCCGCCAGGCCGCGCAGGTGGGCCAGGAACGCCTTGGAGCAGCCCGCGCCGTCCGCGCGGACCAGGATCGGGGTGCCGTAGCGGTACTGCTCGGGAAGCTGCGCGAGGGCCTGGTCGAGCACGCTGATGTGGTCGGACGCGGTGTTCGCGCCCGCATTGCCCGGGCGCAGCACCCCGGCCAGGAACTCCCCGGTGTTGTCACAGAACGCCATCAGAGGGTGATAGCCGAATCCGTGCTTGTAGGTGGGGGCGGCGTTCTCCTTCTCCGAATGGCAGTCCACCAGCGACGCGTCCAGGTCGAGCACCAGCCCCGCCAGCGCGACCCCGCCCGCGCGCGGACGGGAACCCCACCCCGCGGGTGTCGGCGTGCTGGGCCCACACCAGCTCCCGAGCCGCGGCGCGGGCCCGCGCGATCGCCGGCAGCAACGACGTGATCTTCGGCCCGGCGATCTCGGTGGGGTGGGCGATCTGCTCGAGCAGCCGCCAACAGGTCGTGTCCGACGCGACCGACCCGAACACCTGGGCCTGATCGGCGAGCACGGCCACATCGGAGATGGTGCGCGCACCGTCGGCCACCGCGACGGCCATGTCCACCAGCACCCGACCCGGGTCGTGGCGGGTCCGCGGGCGTCGCAGCCCGCCGAGGGCCTGCGAGAGCTCCCCGGTCAGCGTGGCGCGATCAGCCAGATCGGCGACCAGACGTGACCCCGCGTGCGACACCACCCCCGCCCCGTCGCAAGTAACCGTGATCTTGGGTCGGGTGCTTGTAGGGTCCACCTCGAAAGTGCCCTCCGGCTCGGTGACTTGTTGGCGTCGCAACCCCAAGTCTTCCCTGCTCAGAGGGCACTTTCGTGTATCGACACCCCGTCGCCTGAACCAAGATCATGAATACGGCGGGTTAGGGTGTGCGCCCATGGGAGACCCGCGGTGGGTGCTGGCC
>JAICSB010000709.1 GCA_025937115.1 Pseudonocardiaceae bacterium
ACGCCGTTATGGTGGACGCTGAGCAACACTGGTGGGTCCTCATCGTCCCTGGGTACTCGAAGCAGCAGAGCAAGTACCGTGAGCGCGACGCTGTGGCGGACCGGATCGGCCGCCAGCAGCGGCCGGGTAAGCGCGGTGAACTCGGCGAGGTCATGGTGGCACCGGAAGTCCATAGCGGCATCGTGACCCGCGACAGTCCGCCGCGTCGACCGAGTTAGAGGACGGGCAGGTAGGTGCGTAGCTCGTAGGCCGTGACGTGACGCCGGTAATTGTCCCACTCGGCGCGCTTGTTGCGCAGGAAGAAATCGAACACGTGCTCGCCGAGGGTCTCGGCGACCAGCTCGGAGTTCTCCATCTCGACGAGCGCTTCGGAGAGGTTCTGCGGCAGCGGCGCGTAGCCCGCGGCCCGGCGCTCACGTTCGGATAGCGACCAGACATCGTCCTCGGCGGGGGGCGGCAGCTGATAGCCCTGCTGCACGCCACGCAACCCAGCGGCGAGGATCACCGCGTAGGCGAGGTAAGGGTTGCACGCCGAATCCGGGGTGCGGATCTCCACCCGCCGACTGGATGCTTTGCCTGGCGAGTACATCGGTACCCGGACCAGGGCCGAGCGGTTGCGGTGCCCCCAGCACACCGCGGTGGGGGCTTCCCCGCCGATGATCAGCCGCTTGTAGGAGTTCACCCACTGGTTGGTCACCGCAGTGATCTCTCTGGCATGCGCCAGTACTCCCGCGACGAACGCCCGGCCGGTGTCGGAAAGCTCGAAGGGGTCGTCGTCGTCGTGGAAGGCGTTGCGGTCGCCCTCGAACAGGCTCATGTGGGTGTGCATCGCAGACCCGGGGTGCGCGGTGTAAGGCTTGGGCATGAACGAGGCGCGGACTCCCTGGGTGATCGCGACCTCCTTCACCACATACCGGAAAGTCATGATGTTGTCGGCCATGGTGAGCGCGTCGGCGTAGCGCAGGTCGATCTCCTGCTGCCCCGGTGCGCCCTCGTGATGGCTGAACTCCACCGAGATACCCACCTGTTCCAGCGCCTCGATGGTGTGTCGGCGGAAGTGCGGAGCGACATCGTGGCTGGCCTGATCGAAGTACCCGCCGGAGTCGGCGGGCACCGGTTCGGAACCGTTGTCGGGCAGGTCCCGCAGCAGGTAGAACTCGATCTCGGGGTGCACATAGCAGGTGAAGCCCGCCTCGGCCGCTCTGGACAGGGTCCGGGTCAGGACGTGCCGCGGGTCGGCCCACGACGGCGAGCCGTCAGGCATCGTGATGTCACAGAACATCCGGGCCGAGTAGTGCTCGCCCTTGGGGTTCTCCCACGGCAGCACCTGGAAGGTGGAGGGGTCCGGCTTGGCGATCATGTCGGATTCGTATGCGCGTGCGAAGCCCTGGATCGCCGATCCGTCGAAGCCGATGCCGTCGGCGAAGGCTCCTTCCAGCTCAGCCGGTGCAACAGACACCGATTTGAGGTAACCCAGCACGTCGGTGAACCACAACCGAACGAACCGGATGTCGCGTTCTTCCAGCGTGCGCAGCACGAACTCCTGCTGGCGATCCATGTACGAAGGGTAGTAGACAGCCGGTGACGGCATTATGGTCTGCCCCTAGGATGAGCGGATGCGTCTTTTCGCCTTCATCGCCGCGCTGATCATCGCGCTGGTCACGTCGTGCAGCGCTATCGGTCAGAAGGCCGACCTACCCAAGGGCGCTACGCTGCTCACCGATTCCGCCACGGCGATGCGGGCGGTGACCAGCACCCATTTCGCCGTCGAGGTCGAGGGCAACTCGCCGGGAGTGCAGCTGCGCTCCGCCGAGGGTCAGCTCACCCGGGCGGGTTCGGCGAAGGGCGTCGCCAAGGTGGATGAGGGCGCGCAGCTGCTCGAACTGCAGTTCGTGATCATCGGCCAGGATCTTTACCTG
>JAICSB010000475.1 GCA_025937115.1 Pseudonocardiaceae bacterium
CGCCGCGAGATCGGTGAGGATATCGCCGAACAGGTTGTCGGTGACGATCACGTCGAACCGGCCGGGGTCGGTGACCAGGTGGATGGTGGCAGCGTCGACGTGCTGGTAGGCCACCGTCACCTCGGGATGTTGCAGCGACACTTCCTCCACGATTCGGGACCACAGCGATCCGGCGTGGCACAGCACGTTGGTCTTGTGTACCAGCGTCAGATGCCTACGCGGGCGCGCCGCGGCCCGCGCGAACGCATCGCGCACGACGCGCTCCACCCCGAAGGCGGTGTTCAAGCTGACCTCGGTGGCGATCTCGTGGGGGGTGTCCTTGCGCAGCAACCCACCGTTGCCCACGTAGGGGCCCTCGGTGCCCTCCCGGACCACTATCATGTCGATGCTGCCAGGGTCGGCGAGGGGACTGCGCACCCCAGGATACAGCCTGGCGGGTCGCAGGTTCACGTGGTGGTCCAGCTCGAAACGCAGCCGCAGCAACAACCCGCGCTCAAGGATTCCGCTGGGCACGGAAGGATCCCCCACCGCGCCGAGCAGGATGGCGTCGTGCTGGCGTAACTCGTTGAGCACCGACTCAGGCAGCAGCTCCCCACTGGAGTGCCAGCGCGCCGCGCCGAGGTCGTAGGGCGTGGTCTCGGCATCGGGGGCGACCTCGCCGAGCACCTTGAGCGCCTCGCCGATCACCTCTGGACCGATCCCGTCGCCAGGGATCACCGCAAGCCGCATGAGACACCTCCCGTGCCCGGGCCCCCGCCATGGGACCCTTCGCAGCGGGCAGATTACCCGCAGCTACCTACCGCACCGCACAGCCGTTAACCCAAATGGGTGACCCCAGACGGGTAGTCCTGCGTGAGGTCAGCCGAAGGTGACTGAGCGGACGGTGCGGGCGCCCACCGATGATCCGATCGCGGCCAGCACTTGACCGGTGACTGCCCGGTCCACCCGTAGCATCATGATCGCATCGGTGCCCTCGGTCGTCTGGCTGATCTGGGCCGCCTCGATGTTGACGCCCACGTCGCCCAGCAGACTGCCGACGGTGCCCATCACGCCGGGGCGGTCCGGGTATTCCATGAAGATGGCCTGGCCCTCGGCGCGCAAGTCGAAATGCCGGCCATCGATCTCGACCAGCTTCTGCACCTGCGCCGGACCGGATAGCGTTCCCGAGACCGAGTGCACCAGGCCATCGGCGAAGATTCCCCGCACGCACACCACGCTACGGTGGCTCGGACTCTCTGGGGCGGTAACCACGGCGACGGTCACCCCGCGCTCCTGGGCCAGCCGCGGCGCGTTGACGAAGGTGACCTGTTCGTCAACGACACCGGCGAAAACCCCGCGCAACGCGGCGAGCCGCAGCACGGAGATTTCCTCGGCGGCGAGCTCACCGCGCACATCGACGGTCACCGACGCAGGCGAACCACCGGCCAGCGCGGCCAGCACGGTGCCCAGTTTCTGGGTCAGCGGCAGCCACGGCCGAACCTCTTCGCCCACCACCCCTCCACTGATCACGTTCACTGCGTCGGCGACAAACTCGCCGCGCAGCGCTCGCAGCACACTGCGCGCGACGTCGGTACCGGCCCGGTCCTGCGCCTCAGCGGTGGAGGCGCCCAAGTGCGGGGTGACGACCACCTGCGCCAGCTCGAACAACGGGCTCGCCGTGCACGGCTCGGTGCCGAAGACGTCGATCCCCGCGCCGCCGACCTGACCAGCACGCACCGCGTCGGCCAGCGCCTGCTCGTCGACGAGCCCACCGCGCGCGGCGTTGACGATCAGCACGCCTGGTTTGGTCTTGGCGAGCTGGTCGGCGCCGATCAACCCGAGCGTCTCAGGGGTCTTGGGCAGGTGGATCGAGATCGCGTCGGCCCGCGACAGCAGCTCGTCCAGGTCCACCAGCTCGATGCCCAGCTGGGCGGCCAGCGCGGGGGACACATAGGGGTCGTAGGCGATCAGCTCGATGGCGAAGCCCGCCAGCCGCTGCGCGACCAGCTGGCCGATCTTGCCCAGGCCCACCACACCGACGGTCTTGCCGGATAGCTCCACGCCGCCGAACGAGCTGCGCTTCCATTGGCCACTACGCAGGCTGGCGTCGGCCGCCGGGATGCGCCGGGCTACCGCCAGCAGCAGCGCGATGGCGTGCTCGGCCGCCGAGACGATGTTCGACGTGGGCGCGTTGACCACCATCACCCCGCGCTCGGTGGCCGCCGGTACGTCGACGTTGTCCAGCCCCACGCCGGCTCTGGCGACGACCTTGAGCCGACGGCCGTGGCCGAGCGCCTCGGCGTCCACCCGGGTGGCCGAGCGCACCAGCAGCCCCTCGGCCTCGGCTAGCGCCTCGAACAGGGCCTTACGATCGGTGCCGTCGACATGCCGGACGTCGAACTCGTCTCCGAAGACCTCCAGCACCGAGGGGGCAAGTTTTTCAGCGATCAGGACAATTGGTCGGGTCACGATCACCAAGTCTAGGCCGTGTCGGTGAGTGGGCGGTCGATCCAGGACATCAGACCGCGCAGCCGGGCGCCGACCTGCTCGATAGGGTGCTGTTCCCCCTCGGCGCGCAGTTTGGTGAAGTTCGGCCGCCCGTTGTCGTCCTCGGTCACCCACTCCTGGGCGAACCTGCCGTCCTGAATCTCGGTGAGAATCCGGCGCATCTCGTCCTTGACCTCGGGTGTGATGATCCGGGGTCCACGGGTGAGGTCCCCGTACTCGGCGGTATCGGAGATCGAGTAGCGCATCCGGGAGATCCCGCCCTCGTACATCAGATCGACGATGAGCTTGACCTCGTGCAGGCATTCGAAGTAAGCCACCTCGGGTGCGTATCCGGCCTCGGTGAGCACCTCGAATCCAGCCTGAACCAGAGCGGTGATCCCGCCACAGAGCACTGCCTGCTCACCGAACAGATCGGTCTCGGTCTCCTCGGTGAAGGTGGTCTTGATCACACCGGCACGGGTACCTCCGATTGCCTTGGCATACGACAGCGCCAGCGCCTGCGCACCACCAGTGGGGTCCTGTTCGACCGCGATCAGACAGGGAACCCCTTTGCCGTCGACGAACTGCCGGCGCACCAGGTGCCCGGGGCCCTTGGGCGCCACCATCGCCACGTCCACATCCGACGGCGGGCGGATCAGCTCATAACGGATGTTGAAGCCGTGGCCGAACAGCAACGAGTAACCCGACTTCAGGGTCGGCGCGATGTCTTGTGCGTAGATCGCACGTTGATTGGCGTCCTGCGCCAGGATCATGATCACGGTGGCCTCGGCCGA
>JAICSB010000596.1 GCA_025937115.1 Pseudonocardiaceae bacterium
ATCTGGGCGCCAGGACGGCGGGGCCACGGTCACGGTGGTGGTGGCGTCAGCACCGCCCACCTGCACGGCGCAGCCGATCTGAGATAGCCGCTGGACCGTCGCGCCGCGCTCGTAGGTTCGTCCGGCAACCCGATCTGGCAGGTCGATCGGCATCACCACCGACAGCTGCCCCGAACGGGCACCCACGTCGGTGCGCCCCGGCAGGATCTCCCCACCGCCGTAGCGGGTCAGCAACGTCGCGGCGAGCTCGGCGGCGACTGGCGGCAGCGCAGGATCCACCCCGCGCTCGAAACGCCGGGCCGCCTCGCTGGGCAACTTGTGCCGGCGGGCCGCGCGGGCGACCGAAGCCGGGTCCCAGATCGCCGCCTCCAGCAGCAGGCTGGTGGTCTGCGGGCCGATTTCGGTGCTCTCCCCGCCCATCACCGCGGCCAGTGACACCGGTCCCGTACTGTCGCAGATCACCATGTCGTCCGGATCCAGTTCCCGGCAGACACCGTCCAGCGTGGTCAGCTTCTCCCCCTCGGCGGCCCGCCGAACGACCAGGTCGCCGTCGAGTTTCGTGGCGTCGAAGGCGTGCATCGGCTGTCCGAGCTCGAGCATCACGTAGTTGGTGACGTCCACAGCCAGCGAGATCGGCCGCATCCCGGCCAGCTGCAACCGCCGGCGCATCCACCAAGGTGACTCGGCAGCGGCGTCCAGGCCGGACACCTGACGGACCAGGAACCGGTGACAGCCCCGCTCATCCTCAATGCGCACCGGCCAGGCTGCGGCGTGACTGTGCGGTACCTCCCGCAGTCCGGGATCGACGTAGTCAACGTCGAACGCGATGGCCAGCTCCCGGGCCAGCCCACGCGCCGACAAGCAGTAGCCACGATCCGGCGTGATCGCCAGCTCGATCACCGCATCATCGAGGCCAAGCACCTCAACGGCGCTGTCCCCGGGAACGGCGGCATCGGCGGCCAGCACGATGATCCCGGTGTGGTCGTCACCGAGCCGCAGCTCGGCGGCCGAACAGATCATCCCGTCCGAGGTCCGGCCGTAGGCGGTCCGCGCCGCGATCGCGAAACCCCCTGGTAGTACCGTGCCGGGACGCGCCAGCACCACCAGATCGCCCACAGCGAAGTTGGTGGCGCCGCAGATGACCCCGCGCGGCGCCGACTCGCCATCGTCGACGAGGCAGTACCGGATGGGTTTGGCGAAACCGGTCAGCTCCTCGATCTCCTGCACCCGGCCCACCACGAGCGGCCCGCTGACCGGGCCGAGTTGGTGCACCGCCTCGACCTCCAGACCAGCCCGCACGAAGGCGTCAGCGATCTGGGCCACGGTGGGAGCGGCACTACCCTCGGGCAGCGCGACGTGATCATGCAGCCAGGACACGGGAATGCGCACTGCCCTCAGGCCTCCATTCCGAAAGCGCGGGTGAACCGGACATCGCCCTCGACCATGTCACGCATATCGGCGATGCCGTTGCGGAACATCAGGGTGCGCTCGATGCCCATCCCGAAGGCGAATCCCGAGTACACGTCCGGATCGATACCGCAGGCACGCAGCACATTCGGATTGACCATTCCGCAACCACCCCACTCGACCCAGCCCGGGCCACCCTTCTTCTCCGGAAACCACACATCGGGTTCGGCGGAGGGTTCGGTGAACGGGAAGAACGAGGGCCGCAAACGGATCCGCGAGGTGTCGCCGAACATCGCTCGCGCGAACGCGTCCAGAGTGCCCTTGAGGTGCGCCATGGTGATGCCCTTGCCCACCGCGAGACCTTCGATCTGGTGGAAGACCGGGGTGTGGGTGGCGTCCAGCGCGTCGGTGCGGAACGTCCGCCCCGGGCACACCACGTACACCGGCAACTCCCGTTCCAGCAGGGCCCGGATCTGCACCGGTGAGGTGTGCGTGCGCAGGACCATTCCGGATCCCTCCGGCGCCACGTAGAAGCTGTCCTGCATGGTGCGGGCGGGATGGTCCTTGGGGAAGTTGAGTGCGTCGAAGTTGAACCATTCGGCCTCGAGCTCCGGGCCCTCGGCGACTTCGTACCCCATCGCGACGAACACGTCGGCGATGCGCTCGCACAGCGCTGTGATCGGGTGCCGGGCGCCGACGGGAACGCGGTCCCACGGCAAGGTGACGTCGACGGCCTCCTCCCGTAGCGTCCTGGAGTCCCGTTCGACGCCCAGTGCGGCGCGGCGCTGGTCGAAGGCCGACTGCACCGCCGTGCGGCTGAAGTTCAGGCGCTTGCCGGCCTCCGCGCGGGCCTTGGGCGGCAGCGCACCGATCTCGCGCCGGGCGGTCAGCAGCGGCGATCGGTCGCCGAGGTGCGCGGGTTTGACCGTGGCGAGTTCCTCGAGGTCAGCGGCTTGGGCGAAGGCCTTCTCGGCGTCCTCGACAGCCCGCGCCAGCGCTTCGGGCGTCAGCACGGCGACCTGCTTGGGGTCGTAGGCGTCATTGGTTCCAGACATAGGATGCGAACTCCTGGCTTGCGGCGGGCCGCGACGGCGGGCGCCTGCAGTGCCGATATGCGGTCAGTTCTGATCCGATCTTAGGTGATCGCCCCGGGGCCAGGCTGC
>JAICSB010000369.1 GCA_025937115.1 Pseudonocardiaceae bacterium
AAGTTGCGGCGGCGATACAAGTCGGTCACCCGCTGCCGGGTAGCGCGCTCCTGCGCGGCGTCGCGGCCGACGAAGCGGGTGGTGCTGGCGATATTGGTATGCACGAAACCGGGGCAGATCGCCACCACGCCGATGCCGGCTTCGGCCAGTTCGCCGCGCAGGCACTGGCTCAGCGACAGGACCGCGGCCTTGGTCGTGCTGTACGCCGGGAGTGCCCGGCTGGGCAGGTACGCGGCGGCGGAAGCGATGTTGACGATGGTGCCGCCTGCACCGCCTTCCACTAGGAGCCCACCCAGCACTCTGCAGCCGTGGATGACGCCCCACAGATTGACGTCGATGAGCTTTTCCCACTCGGCCACTGTGGTGTCGAAGAACGGTCCCGCCATGCCGATCCCGGCGTTGTTAATGACGATGTCGGGGAAACCGTGTTCCTCGCGGAGCAGGGCGCCGAACTTCTCGACCGCACCGCCATCGGAGACGTCGAGCAGGTAGGCACGCGCGGTGGGGCCGAGCGTGCTGGCCAGCTGCGCGGTGCGCTCGACCGACTGCTGGTCGATGTCGGTGGCCACCACTTCCGCGCCCTGTTCGGCGAACTCTAGGGCGGTGGCCCGACCGATGCCGCTGCCCGCGCCGGTGATCACCACGAGGGTGTCGTCGAACCGCTTTCGTTGCCGCCCGGTAGGGCGGGCGCGGCGCAGGCCGCGAGCTTCCGGTCCACCCTCGGCATGATCGATCAGCTCACTCGCGCAGCGTGCCACGGTGTTCGGATGGGTGCGCGGTAGCCAATGACCGCCGGGCAGCTCGCGAACCGCGAGGTTGGATACCCAACGCCGGATGTCGGTCTGAAGGGATCGGGAGACGTACGGATCACGTTGGGGCGCAAGGACTTGCACCGGGATGTCGGTGCGCAGGGGACTGGGTTTCACCAGCCGGGGAAACATGTTCGCCCGGTAGAGTTGCACTCCATTCACCGCGTCGGTGACAGCGGGCGCGGCGGCGCCGTCGGCCAGGGCCAGCGCGTGCTGGGCGAGCCCGGTGCGCCAGGCCAGCTCCGGCAGCAGCGGCAGCTGGAAGAACGCGACATACCAGCTCGACAGCAGTTGAGTGATTAACTCACGAAGTGCTCGCGGCGTCGGCCGGCGAAGCCGCGCCCAGAACCAGTGTCCGGCGTGGTCCAGGCTGGGCCCGGAAATCGACGTGTAAGAGCAGACCCGGCCATCCAGCCACGGCCCGGTCAGTGCATGCCAGGCCTGGACCGCTCCCCAGTCGTGGGCCAGCAGATGCACCGGACGGTCCGGGCTGACCGCGTCGATGACCGCGGCCAGGTCCTGGGCAAGTTGGTCGAGCCGGTAGGCCTGGCGGCCGCGAGGCTTTCCGGACTCGCCGGCCCCCCGGACGTCATAGCTGACGACGTGGTAACGCGGCGCCAGTTCGGTCGCAACGCCGTCCCACAGGGTGTGATCATCGGGGTAGCCATGGATGCACACCACCGTGGGCGCGCCGTGCTGTCCGGACTCGTGCACCCGCAGCCGCACGCCATCGGTGCTGGCCACGTCCCTGGCCATCACGCGGCCGCCGTTCGCTGCCAGCGGCGCACATGTGGCAGATCATCGTCAAGCCAGTACGCGCTGCCGGTGGCGTGGACCACGAGGATCTCCTCGAACTTCACCCCGACATCACGGAAACCGATATGTGGTTCCACCGCCCACAACCCGGGAGTCGCCGGGTGGTTGGAGATCTCGCCGTCGGCCCACAACGGTGAACGGTGATGCATCCGCTCGACGATCAGGTCACCGACCAGGGTCTGCAGCGACCGGATGCCGAAGCCGGCCGCGACGGACTTCGGCAGCCGGGAGTGCACCTTGCCGACCTGATGCCCGATGACCCGCCCGGGATAGACGCGGTGCCGATTGTCGTAACCCTGTTGGACTAGAAGTGCGTCGACGTCGCGATAGATCTGCCGCAGCGGCATGCCCTCGTTGACTCGTGCGACGATCAAGGTTCGGTACTCGGCCAGGTCGTCCATCAGCTGATCGAATATCCGGTTGGTGCCCAGGCAGCCGGCGTAGCCGATGTCAGCCATGTAGCCGTCCCGCACCGGCGCGCAGTCGAGGATGAACGGCATGTTCTCCGTCAGCCTGCGGGCGGTGGGGAAGAACTGCAGGGGAGTCCGGAAACCGCGAAACGCCGTGCGGTCCCCAAACCAGACGAAAGGCGTGTGAAACCAGTCCTGAACTCCCCGTTCGATCAGGTACTCGCGAAGCCGGCGAGCGGCTTGCCTCTCGGTGACGCCTGGCTCCAGCGTCTGCGCGACCGACTGCGCCGCGGCATAGGCGAGTTGCTGTAACTCCCGGAACTTCACGAGATCAGCGGGATCGGCCACCTTTTTAGCTGCCATCTGCCGCCTCCCTGGTTGCTTCCTACCTTCCAGTAGGAACTTCCTACGGCATGGTAGATTTGTCAAGTGGCAAATCGGAAGGTGGCGTCGCTGGCGGCCCGGTCCGGACGCGCCAGGGCGGCCCATCTCGGTCCTGAACGTCGGCGGCCGCTGATCCTCGACGCGGCCTTGGAGGTCTATGTCGAGCGCGGCTACCGAGGCACGTCGATGCAGGCAGTAGCCGATGCGGCCGGTGTGACGAAGCCGGTGATCTACGAGTGTTACCCGAACAAGGACGAGTTGCTCCTCGCGCTGCTCGACCGCGAGGAGCGTCGCCTGATGGACGCAATCTCCGAGTCATTGCCGAGCAATCTGGTGTCTGACAACGTCGAGGCCGTACTGGCTGCGGGGTTCACGGCCTTCCTCGCCGGGGTTGGTCATGCGCCGAACTCATGGCGGGTCGTTTTCGACTCCGGCTGGGGTTCCGATTCTGTGGTGGCGGCTCGGGTACGCCGCGTCCGTGACATGGTGGTAGGCCAGTTACGCGAGCTGGTGCGCCAGTCCATGACGGCGGCTGAGATCGACGACATCGACCGCAAGGCTCCCGTCGTCGCTGAGGTGATCGCCACGGTCGCCGAATCCTGCGCGCGCATGCTCGTGCTGGAGCACTACCCGTGGACCGCTGCAGAGCTGGCAACCTACGTCGCCCGCCTGCTCGCTCGCGGTCTCCGCCCGGTCTGAAATCCGCCTGCCTGGCTCTCCGAGCGGGCTGAGTCGGCCCCGCACCTGGCTCTCGCTAACCCCCGACGCCCAGACAACCTTCACCGCCCAACTTGCCGCGCTTCAGGCCACCGCAGGTCGACACATCGACGCGTGCCGATCGTCATTCGGAACCGTATAGGCCCAAAGTTACGCCAGGTGGGTGGCGTTTGCCCGCGCACAGCGACCCATGACCACCACCGTAACTGCTGCGGGCGCCCGCGCACGGTGCGTGTGATGACGGATAGCGCCATCACACCGGGCGGCAGGGTTCCAGCGAGCTGAGCTGAACCGGGAAGGCAACCGGCACCGACGACGTTGCGCAGTGGTTGCCCTGGCCGACCGTCAAAGGAGTCAAATACGGTCGGCCAGGGCCACTCGCAGCCGGTGCGGCAAACAATCCGGCGGGGTGATCATGCCATCAAGAGGCACGCAGATCTGCGGGAGTCCGGCGAACTGCGGAAGCACGCCGGACACCCACCGCGACGGTGACGGTGGTCGCGCCGCTGGTAACTACCAGCGGGCACTTCGCTCGGACGGGACACGTGGCGCAGCACGCAGCGGCCCGCTTAACGCGCTCACGCTGGTACTTGGGTCCGCGCCACGGTGATTCGTCGTACAGCTCGTGTTGATCAACGCACGCGGCCCCTGGCAGCGACGGTGCGCCGCGCACAATCTCGGCTAGCAACGCCACCACGCCGTCAGGGTTCACAGGTTCACCCGCCAGCGCAGCGAACGGCCCCGCCAGCGGCCACAAGGGGGCTGCCGGGCGGGGCCGTTGATCGGATCTAGTCGAACTCGCCGGACTTCACCCCGGCGGTGAACGCGGCCCATTCGGTCGCGGTGAACATCAGGGCCGCACCGTCCGGATTCTTAGAGTCCCGGACCGCACGGCCGTCGCCAACGTCGGCGACCTCGACGCAGTTGTTCATAGAGCCGCTGTAGCTAGACTTCTTCCATCTCAGATGATGCATGGGTTCCTCACT
>JAICSB010000200.1 GCA_025937115.1 Pseudonocardiaceae bacterium
CACCCCATTCGGCCTGGCCGGCGCCGCCGCGGGCATCGTGGCGCTGGTGATCGGCATCGTCATGCTGGACACCTCCCCGGTGATCCGCCGCCACCAGCGCGAAGAACGCAAACAGCGCGGCGACGCCGCGCCATCGAGCGCCCGGGCCACCGCGCCGGCCACCGGTGCGTCATGAGCCGCACCGCGGTGGCTAATCGCCGTGAACTCGACCGTACCGACCTTTTAGGTCACCGGGAACGTCGGTGACGTCGAGTTCACGGCGGTTAGCCACCGACAGATGGGAGCAGCTGTGAAGTGGATCAGCGGGCCGTCTGCCGGCAATTCCACCAGCGCGCCTGGCGCTCAGCTCATCTCGCTGCGCGACAACCTCCCAGCCGCCGGGCTGACCACGCAGTGGAACACGACATGAGTGTCGTCGACGATCTGAGTCGGCTGGCTGAGCTGCGGGACCGGGGAGACGTCTCAGCTGCCGAATACGATCAGGCCAAACAGCAGGTGCTCGGGGCGCCGCAGCCCGCAACGGGCACACCCGACGGTGGCTACCTGCTCTATCGCCTCGCCGCGTCGTGGATGCGTCGGCTGGCTGTGGCGATGGCGCTGGTCGCCCTGCTCTTCGGCTCGGTCGCGGGCTGGTCCGGGGTGCGCTACCTCGATGTGCACGCGAAGGCGGCGGCGACCAAGGACACGACGATCGTCCGGGGGTTCGGGATCAAGGTCCCTGATCCCCGCCCGTCGATCGACCGCGCCGTCCTGGAAGCCAAGGCCACCGCCTACGGCGGTTTTGCGGCCGTGACGGGCCTGATCGCCGTCGGTACCTTGGTCGGCGCGCTCGTGGTCCGTCCGCCGCGCCAGCCCCGGCAGGATCGTCGATCAGGCAGGCTCGCCGAGTGACTGGTGGTCCGAGGCTGCCCGGTCGATCCGGTGCTGGCCGGCGTAGACGTTCATGGTCTGGCCGCGCAGGAAGCCGATCAGCGTGAGACCGGCGTCCACGGCCAGCTCGACGGCCAGCGAGGACGGCGCGGACACCGCCGCCAGCATCGGGACACCGGCCATCACCGCCTTCTGCACCAGCTCGAAGGACGCCCGCCCGGACACCATGAGGACACAACCGATCGCCGGGATGCGCTCGTTCAGCACGGCCCAGCCGAGGACCTTGTCCACCGCGTTGTGCCGCCCGACGTCCTCCCGGGCCACCAGCAGCTCGCCGGTCGCGGTGAACAGTCCGGCGGCGTGCAACCCCCCGGTCGCCTGGAACACCCGCTGCGCCGCGCGCAGCGCGTCGGGCAGGGCGGCCAACGTCGCGGGCGTGACCGTCACCGGGTCGCCCGCCGGGGAAAATCGAGTCCGCAGCCGCACCGCGTCCAGCGAAGCCTTCCCGCACACCCCACACGACGACGTCGTATAGAAGTTTCGCTGCGCGCTAGCCCCCGGTGCCGGCACCCCCTGCGCGAGCTCCACGTCAAGCACGTTGAAGCTGCGCTGCCGCGGCTCCGCCGCCCGACATGGGGACATATCGGGGCTATCGGGTACGGAATTACCCCTATATGTCCCCATGTCGGAGGAGTCGCAGAAGTGGGCGGTGCGGAGGTGGGAGGGGGTGGTGATGACGGCTTCGGTGAGGAGGAAGCCGTGGGCTAGTTCGACGTCGTGGCCGGGGGTGCGCATGGTGACCGCTAGGGGCCGGCCGTTGACTCGTAGCTCTAGGGGTTCCTCGCCGGCTAGGGCGTCGAGCCGACTTCGTTCGCCGTGTGCGGACAGCGTCAGCACCGGCCGCCGCACTGTGACCCGACCCATGCCGACGGATAGCCCTTCCCCGGCATGTCGAAACCCGGGCTGAGCCGAATTGTCAGGGTGGCGTTCCATACTGCTCGCCGACGGGTGGACCTGGAGGCGGGAGGACGCGGTGGCACAGCGCAATCGGGAGCAACGGGCTGCCGCGGCGGCGCGCCGTCGGGCGCATCGTCGCGCCCATGCTGGATACAGCAGCCCTGGGTCCGACAGCCCCGGGTCCGCCAGCCCCGGGTCCGACAGCCCCGGGTTCGGGAGGTTCGCAGCGGGGACTGCGAATGCCGGGACGTCGCGGGCGAAGCCGTCGGCGGAGACGATCTCGACGGTGCTGCTCAGCGCCGCGCGAGAGCACGGCGCCGGCGATGCGGAGGCTGGGGCGCGCATCGCGACCCTGGTGGCCGAGCGGTTCGCCGAGCAGCCGGTTCTGGTCGCAGCGGCAGTTCAGTGCGCCGTGGCGCCGCTGGTCACGGCGGCGTGGGAACGCGGCTGGGCACCGGAGGACCTACACCAGGCGGGTCGGCGGCGGCTCGACGCCGTGGCGGTCGGTTATCTCGTCGATGCGATCGCCGATGAGTCCCAGCGCTACGCCCAGGCCACCGTGGCCCAGCGGTGGAGCGACGACCTGCGACAGATCGGGGCGGTGGTGTGGTGGGAGCCCACCCGGACCGGGGGGCACCTACTGCAGTGGGTCCGGCGGCACGCCCGCAGCCTGGCGGATGCGCTCACTACCGTGATCCAGGTGCTGGCGATGCTGCTGGCGCTGCCGGTGCTGCCCAGGATCATGGCGCCGCCCGGTTGCGCCGCGGCCAGCGCGGCGCCGCGCCGCGGAGTTGACCAGAAGATGCTCGCGCGGGTTCGGGCGCTGCTGGCCAAAGCCGAGTCGACCACCTTCCCCGACGAGGCCGAGGCACTGTCGGCCAAGGCGCAGGAACTGATGAGCCGGTATTCCCTGGAACGTATCGTGGTTGACAGCGCCGGGGGTCCGGGGTCGGATCCGTATCCGGCGGCGGCCCGAAGACTGTGGCTGGACAACCCCTATGTGGCAGCCAAGGCGCTGCTGGTGGGCGCGGTGGCCGAGGCGAACCGGTGCCGGACGGTGCTGTCGGAAGGGCTGGGCTTCACCACCGTGCTCGGCGACGAGGTCGACCTGGAGATCGTCGAGCTGCTCAGCACGTCACTGCTGGTTCAGGCGACGCGAGCGATGGTGTCCGCGGGCAGCCAGATCTCTGGCACTGGGCGGTCCCGGACCCGGTCGTACCGCCAGTCGTTCCTGCTCGCCTACGCGACCCGCATCGGCGAGCGGCTGAGCACGGCGCGGGACGTCAGCACTGCCGCGGTGGCCGATTCAGCTCGGCTGCTACCGGTGCTGGCCGCTCGGGAACGGGTAGTGGAAGAACTGTTCGAGACGATGTTCCCGCAGTCGGTGTCGCGCTCCTACAGCGTCGGCAACGCCGCCGGGTGGTACGCCGGCCGCGCCGCCGCCGACCTCGCCGTACTCGACACCCGACGCGCAGTGCGCTCAGCAGGCAGCTGACACGTGTGGCCAGTGGATCATGTCGCGGCACCAATCCGTCGCACCACAACTCTGAGGACCAGGGCGTAGACGCCGAGAGCGACGACGCCTCCGGCGGCGAGCAGCATGAGATCTGCGAGTCGGCCGCCGGCATCGAGCTGTCGGATCCACCACATCGCGGCGGCTACCGGGACCAACGCGAGCGTGGCGACCAGCGCGGCGACCACGGCGCGGGGTTCGAGAAATCGCTCTGGGCGGATCGTCTGGCGCAGCCGGGTCAACACCGTGCCGGCTGCAGCGAGCTCACCAGCCAGGATGACCACCACCAGCCAGATCAGGCGAGAACCGTCTGCGGGCAGGAGCAGGGCCGCGGCCGCGCCCACGAGGATCACGCCGAAGGCCACCTCGCTGGCCCGGCGTGGGATGCGGTCGTCCAGGCGGGCGAACAGTGCCTGCCGGCCGATGTCGTACACCCCGCTGACCAGCTGGGCGATCGCCACTACCGCCAGGCAGGTGGCGAGGGGACTGATCAGGGCGGCGTGCCGTAGCTCGCCGTTGGCCAGGAGGTTCGCGGCGGGTGCGCAGAGCAGGGCGAGTAGCACCAGCAGCGGCAGGCTGGCGGTGACGGTGTAGGACAGGCCTTGGCGCCACGTCGAGCCGAACCTCGCGGCGTCCTCGCGATGGGCGGCGTGGGACAGCCCCGGCAGCGCAGCCATGGCCACCGCGCGGGCGCTGACGTAGGACAGCGAAAACAGCATGGTGTGCGACAGCTGCACCACGAAGACACCACCCGGTACCGTGCCGGCGAGCGCGAGCAGCACGTACATCCCCGCGGCCGGCCACGCTGCCACGCCGACTGAACGCACCAGCCTGCGGATGATCGCGCGGGCCTCGGGGTCTTGCCGCCAGCGCATCGACGGACGGGTCAGCAAGCCCACCCGCGCAGTACCGAACAGCTGCAGCGCCGCGTGCAGCGCGACGGCTGCAGTGCTGCCCGCTCCGAGCACGATCACCAGATCAACCGGCACGCGCTGGACGTCGAGGCCGGTCCCGTAGTGCCAGCCGGCCAGGATCACCACCAGGATGAGGAGGACGTTCTCCACCGTGGGCGCGCCCGCTGCCAGCGCGAAGCGCCCGCACGCCTGCTGGGCGGCGATGGCGACATGCATCAGGGCGTACAGCACGATCTGTGGTGCGATGAGCAGGACCAGTAGCGTGGCGAGCCACAGGCCCCGGGCTCGGGCGGCCGGATCCGGGATCCCGAGGGTCAACGTCCAGGCCACCACCGGGGAGAAGATCATCAACAGCGCGACCACCGTGCCCGAGACGGCGAGCAGCCATCCGGTCACCCTGCTGAGCAGCTCCCGGCCCCCGGCAACGCCGCCGGCACCGATGGAGCGGACCACGCCGGGCACCAGGACCATCGCCAGCACCGGCCCGGCGATCAACACGCACACCAGGTGCGGGACGACATAGCCCGTTTGGAAGGCGTTGGCGAAATAGGTCGGCCCCAGCACCGCCCCGGTCACCACCACCCGCAGCAATCCGGTGGCTCTGCTCACCAGCCCCCAACCGGCGATGGTGACCGAGTTCCGGACGACGGTGGTGGACGGTGGGTTGTCGAGCGCAGTCACTGCTGAGGCGGTCACCGCCGGGCGCTCCCAGCCTCATCCGGCACCAGGCACTTACTGCCACAGCGCTCCGGATAGCGGCCCCGCGAATTGAGAATCTGGCCCACTTCGCCGTCTTCCCTTCGTCCAGTCCTGTCGGCGAGAATGTCCGCGACGCGAGGCCCCGGTCGCGCTATGTCAAATTACAAACAAGAGGTGTCCGGATTAAACTCGTCGTGACGGTACTGCGTTGATCGGCGCGACGATGACGGTGAACGGCGCAAAGTGATCGGTAGCGCCGATCAAGTTTGCGGAATTGCTTACGCGGAACTTACATCGAAAGAGTGAGGCGTGCCGTCGGAATGCCATGAATGACGCGATCGGCCGGATTCGACGATGGTGCGAAGAAGCCCGTTTGTCACTCTTTCGAGGAAGGCTGTACGTCGAGAGCGGTCAGCAGCGCGCGCAGCGCAGGCTGCGCCCGGGCAATCGCCTGACGATCGTCGGAGGGGAGCGCTGCCATGGCGCCCGCGACGAGGTCAATGCGAGCGTGGCGCCATGCTGCTAATCGCTGTGTCGCCGCCTCGGTCAACCACAACCGCGCCGCGCGGCGATCCTCGGGAGCGGTATCGCGCACCAGCATCCCTAGGCCGATGAGTTGGTTGACCAACGTACTCACCGAGTTGGCCGCCAGGTGCAGTGCACGCCCTGCTGGTGCGATCCCGATACCCGGCTGCTTCTCAATGACCTGCAGCAGTTCCACCTGCGCGCCCCGTAACGGCGGTCCGGGCACCGCCGACCGCAGCCTCCGGCGCACCAGACGTCGCAGCGCGGCGATGGTCGTCATCAACTCATCGCCCAGCGCAGCCGCATCAGGGGTGGTCACATCGGCAGAGTAGCTCTCAATGAGATGCTTTGCTGTGGTCGCTTTCATTCCCGTTGCCCCGCGTCTCATCCGACTCCCACGCCGCGCCGGCAGGCCGATCCGGACCTGCGCCGCTGACTGCGGGGCGAACAGGAACGTGCACAAGGAGTAGAGATATCGTCGTCACGTGACGAGTCTTGATCAGACTGTGCTGGCCGAGGAGCTGATGACGACCATGGCCGCGCTGCGACGTCTGGTGCGCCGGAGGCTGCCATCGGCGGTGCCGGGACCGCCGTTACGGGGTGCACACATCGAGCTACTGCAGGTCATCAAGAAGCAGCCGGGTATCGGGATCGCACCAGCAGGGCGTGCACTGCACCTGGCGGCCAACTCGGTGAGTACGTTGGTCAACCAACTCATCGACATCG
>JAICSB010000002.1 GCA_025937115.1 Pseudonocardiaceae bacterium
CCGCCCGGCCTGGTGATCGAGGACTTCAACATGACGTTCGAGATCTACCAGAAGCGGCTGGGCAAGGTGGCGTTCAGCCTCGGAGCCGTCGCGGTGACCCAGGATCCCGACAACCTCCGTGACTACGTCCGCCAGATCAAGCGGTGGGGGCTGGGTCTGTGGCAGACGGTGCGACGGCATCCGCCCCGGTTCAACCTGTTCAGCGCCATGCTCACGGTACTGCTGCTCGAGCTGCTGACCAGCAGCATGTTCTTCCTGTTGCTGCCGTTGCTGATAGTTGTGCTCGGTCTACCCGCGGTGTACCCGGACGCGTTATTGTGGCCCGGGATAGCGTCGCTGCACAGCGCGGTCGCCGCGCACATGACCCTGCAGGTGCTGCTACTCGCGGTGACCGGTGCCGACCTGGCGCTGACCTGTGTGGTCGCGTTGATCGAACGAAGGCTGCGTTTCCTGCTGCTCTGGATCTTCTTCCCGTTCCTGCGGGTGCTAGACGCCGCGATCGCGTTGTACGTGTTCCCGCGGGCCTGGTTGAGCTCCACCGGGCGCTGGACCAGTCCGGCCCGCCGGGCGGTGGGGATGCGCCCGACGCTCAGCGACCAGATGACCGTGTCCGCGGCGGTGAGAGCATCGTCGACGGACTAGACGCATTCGCCGACATGGACGGATTCGACAACGTCACGCAGATCAGTAGTTGCCGCTCAGAGGTACTGCCGGGCACAGTTGTGCCCGTGACATTCTTGCGGGTTCTCCTCGTGGACAGTCACACGATGCTGACCGATGCCCTGACCGTCCAGCTGTCCACCACCACAGATCTGTGGGTCGTGGGTAGCGCCACACCGGATGACCCGCGCCTGCTGGATATGGTCCGCACCCTGCGCCCGGACGTCGTGACGACCGAGATCGGCTCGGCGACCGTCGCCACCGGCGGGCTGCTCCGGAAACTGCACGCCGCCTATCCCCCGGCACAGCTCGTCGTGCTCACCGGCAGCCACGACTGCGCCCATGCCGTCGCGGCGGCGCGGGCCGGCGCCACCGCCTGGGTGTCCAAGGAGAGCTCCCTGGATCACCTGCTCGAAGTCCTGCGCGGGGTCCCGCTCGGTTATGCCTTCTATCCACCCCGCCAACTCGGCGTGGTGCTGCGCGAGTTACGCGACGACGTCCGACGCGCCCGCGACTGCAGCGCACGCCTCGACGTGCTGTCCCAGCGTGAGCGCGAGGTACTGCGGCACATGGTGGACGGCATGCCGGTGAGCCGGATCGCCGTCGAGTCAGTGGTGTCCACCAGCACCGTCCGCACCCACGTGCGCAGCATCCTCACCAAGCTCGGCGTCCGCAGCCGCCTCGAAGCGGTCAGCGTCGCCCGCGCCGCCGGCCTGCGGCCCGCCGCCGAGGCCACCTGATCTGCGGTGTGCGCCCAAGCCCGGAAGGCGGTGCGTTCGTCCATCTTGATCAACGTTAAGCACACTAGAGCGTGTCCCGTGCCCCGACGGGTTTTGTGATGCTGTTAAAAAACTTACGTCGACCTGATTTGAAGCAAGCTGGACTGAAATGGCCGAGCGGCCCCTACCTGTCGGTCGCCCGTATCGTGAACCGCGTGGTTACTCTCGATTTCCGGCGGCCCCCGCTCCACGTCAGGTCGCGAGGATGCAAAGTCGCCCCGGACTTTTCGCCCAGGAAGTACACTCCACATGCGGCATCCTCTGCTAGGTCGGGCTTGGCGAATCTCTCTAATAGCCGCAGCCACGAGAAGGCGCCGGCGACGAGAATTCCAAACCTTTGTGAGCCAGTGAGGGCACGAACGTAGGCCACGATCGCCCAGATGAGGGCGAGAGCAGGTCCACTGCTCATTCCGGACCGGATTTCTGTAAACTTGCGAAATAGCCACCGGTGGCCGCTCAAGGTGAATCGAGTGAAGTCGTATGCGCCCTCATGCACCTGCTGCATGAACGGCGTATCAGCGAAGAGAACTCCACCCGATACGAGCACCCTGTAACATTCTTCGACAACGGTCCCAGGGTCGACAACATGCTCAAGTACGGCCTGAATCCAAATTCCATCGAAACTTTCGTCCGCAAAGGGAATCTGGTGCGCGTCCGCTAGAAGCGTGGTGTGCTCGGTCGCATAAATATCCGTTCCCACCACCAGCAAGTCCGGATCACCATAAATGGTCTCGCCGGTTCCCCTCCCTACGGCGCCACCGCCGACGACCAGGATCCTTGGCCGTCGGCTTATTTCTTTGGCCACCGCAACGAAGTGGCGGGCTGGGCTAACGTGCTGACATTTCCAGGACGCTCAGCGAGTATCAACCGACCAATCCTCGTTGCCAGCGACTCCTTACGAGCGATGACCGAGGACCCGGAATGCGAGGACAACGAGCTTGTGGAAATGATGCTCTGCCGCGAATCGATCAGTGCAGGCTGGCCCGAAACAACTGGGAACGGTTCCGTGGCGTACACGCAAGCTGAATTCTCACACGAAAACGCCTCGTCGTCATCCACCAGACGTCCGCGGCAGGCTGGGCATCGGAGAGACTGGCGGATCGCAGAATGGAGCAGCGGGCTACTATGCGCCGTCATGCGCTCGCCTCGGTGTCGCAGCGATGTAGATCATCTCTTGACACCGTCGGTATTGTCCGTTGCCATGTTGTAGCACCATCGAGCCTCTGCGATCGCCGCTTCATCACTACAACGGTAGCGTACGGCTGATAGTGGGGTCGGTAAAGGTAGCCCGTCCAGAGACTGCTCGCGGCGCGGGCATGACCGACTGGGTCGCTAACCGCTGGATCCAGGAGACCGAGCATGGCGAGTGTCACCGCGTCTTTCCACGCATGGAGCATGTGCGGGGCCAATGCGGTGCCGGCAGCGCCGAGCTGGTCGAGCAGCCGGGCGCGCGTTGTCCAACATGCCCACCAGCGACTCATCCTCAGACGGCGGAAAGCCCACGGCGTGGGCCGGAGCAGGGTTGCTCTTGAGCCCGATCTGCTCAGCGGTGGCACCGAAGAGGTGGCACAGCAGCTCCCGATAACGGGCGCTGACTCCTTTGATCCCGCGTTCCGAGCAATGCTTGAAACCTGTGGATGAGCGGGAGGGGCGTACCTTCCCGGTGATCGAGTGAAGGTTCTCAAGCAAGACCGGCGCGCCAACGCTGGTCGGGAAGGTACGACCCATGGTCACCGTAGTCCCCGAGCCCGCCGCGAGCGTTGACCGCACCGGGAGTATCCAGTTGGGTGCGTCGTCGTCGCTGCTCGATGATCTCGTGCGTCAAGGCGCGCGGCGGATGCTGGCGCAGACGCTGCAGGCCGAGGTCGAGGAGCGCATCGCCCGGTTCGCCGACGAGCGCGACGAGGCGGGCCACCGGCTGGTGGTGCGCAACGGCTACCACGAGCCCCGCGAGGTGCTCACCAGTGCCGGCGCCGTGGCGGTCTGCGCGCCGCGGATTTAATGACCGCCGGGTCGATCCCGACACCGGCGAGCGAGCGCGGTTCACCTCGGCGATCCTGCCGCCGTGGTGCCGCAAGACCCCGAAGATCAACGAGGTGTTGCCGCTGTTGTACCTGCACGGCCTGTCGACTAGCGACTTCGGGCCGGCGCTGGGCCAGTTCCTGGGCTCGTCGGCGGGATCGTCGGCGTCGGTGATCACCAAACTGACCGAGACGTGGCAGGCCGAGCAGCGCGCCTTCGCCGCCCGAGACCTCTCCGATGTGGACTACGTCTACCTGTGGGTCGACGGAATTCACGTCAACATCCGCCTGCAGGAACACAAGCTGTGTCTGCTGGTGATGATCGGTGTCCGGGCCGACGGCCGCAAGGAGCTCGTGGCGCTGGCCGACGGGTACCGGGAGTCGGTCGAGTCGTGGGCCGACCTGCTCCGCGACTGCTCCCGGCGTGGGATGCGCGCCCCGGTGCTGGCGATCGGCGATGGCGCGGTGGGGTTCTGGGGCGCGCTGCGCGAGGTTTTCCCGGCCACCCGAGAGCAACGCTGCTGGTTCCATTATGCCGACGTCCTCGCTGCGCTGCCCAAATCCGCCCATCCGGGGGCGAAGAAGGCCCTGGCGCAGATCTGGAACACCGAGGACCGCCGCCACGCCCTCGACGCCGTCGCTGGGTTCAAGACCGCCTACGGGGCGAAGTTCCCCAAGGCCGTCGCCAAGATCACCGACGATCTCGACGAGATACTCGCGTTCTACGACTACCCCGCCGAGCACTGGATCCACCTACCCACCACCAACCCCATTGAATCTACTTTCGGGACCGTCCGGCACCGCACCAAGGTCACCTGCGGGCCCGGTTCGCGAGCCGCCGGGCTGGCCATGGCGTTCAAGCTCATCGAGGCCGCACAGGCCCGCTGGCGCACGGTCAACGCATCCACCTCGTCGCTCTCGTCCGAGCCGGAGCCCGCTTCGACGCCGGCAAACTCATCGAACGACCCGACGCTCACCCCATCGACACCCCCACAGAGGCAGCCCGCCTAAAGATCTTGATCCACAGGTATTGACAATTGCTCCCGCGTTCCCATTTGGTGATCATGTCAGTGTTGACCGCAGCCCGCTCGCGACCCTGCATCCACGCCAGCTGCGCCAAGCGCTCGGCCATCTGCTGTTGAGTCGACCTCAGCTGGAGGCGGTACTCGCGCAGCCGTGGGCGCTCAGCGTCGCCCAAGCCGTGACGGAGGACCTCGTGGCGTCAATGCCGGAAGTGGCGAGTATGTGGTCGATCGGGACGACGAGCCAGCGCGGCCATGTAGAGGGCCAAGTGCCGACCAATCCCTGCCCGCGCCGGTGGGCGGCGTCCGAGCCATCGCTTGCGTTGTCGCGCAGCACGGAATGGTAGAGCGTGGCGTTGAGATCCTCGGCCACGGTCGTAGACGTCGGGGACTCGCACCACCGCGGAAGTAAGCACAGGTCGTGCCGCCATCGATCGGTGGCACCCGGCACTGGCGGAACCGCGTGAAACGCGACGAACCGAAGCCGCCCAAGGGAACCCTGCTCAGCTCGAGGGTGCGGAAAGGGCGTCTGGACTCCCCCGGGCGACGTGCACCGTCCCGATCGAGGGTGCAGCCAATGCTGTCACGCCGTCGACGTCGGGTTCTCGGGGTCTACCCGACTCCACGAGCGATATCCCTGTCCAGCGAGTTTGTGGTCGACTCGCACGCGGGAAGCCTTGCCCTGCTTCCGGCAGGGCCACCAGGTCCCGGACAGCGGCCCGCATCACCTGCGCCAGCTCTGCAGCATCAGCTCGACCGTCGTAGACATTGATCAACGATATGGAGAGCTCCCGGCCGCCAGCGGCGGGTTCAGCGCCAGAGATGGTGCGAGCAACACTCTCACCGCTGCCAGGATGCCAACCACCATGAGTGCGGCCGCGGAAGGCCAGGCCCGACCACACATGAGCATGAACACGCTGAGCACCATCGTGGCAGCAGCCAAGCTCGGCCGAAACGCCACGATCTGCGCGAACGGCGTCCGCGGGTCGAGCCCGAGCCGGTCAGGCGGCAGCAGCAGCACCAGGACGGACAAAGCCACCCGGCTACGGCTGCCAAGTACCGGGCTCGAGAGCAGCCGGTGCCGAGGTGCTGGTCGTCGATGACTTGAGTCGGGGCAGGCGAGGCCAATCGACGTCACCGGTGCCCGGCGCGACCTGGTTTACCACCACTCACGCCGCTGCCCGAAGGACTGACGTACACGCCGAGGCGCTCTGCGTCCTGATGGTGGTCGATACGAGCCAAAGCGAGCCCCTTAAGTTATATAAGTAGACCGACGGACGAGCCGTAGCAACGTTCAGTCACGATGATCTACTAATGCGACACAAACAGCACCGACTCCTCGCGTACGCCACGAGCGGCAACCCCGTGCGTCTCCGCCTACGTCGCGGCTTGGACGGCGAGTGCAGGTAGTCATCAATCGGAACCAGCAAGACAGGTTGGGACGGCCCAAAACACTTTTTGCAGCTAGCGACCCGCTCCGGCGACCCAAAAAATTTCCCCCTTGTTCGCCGTAACGTTACTGAGACCGAGCCGATATCACCCGGTAGAGCCACAGACGGGCGGCCGTCGACCGGGTGCATTAGTACTACTTAAAGTCACCCGCTACTGACGGTCGAACAACTGTGGGTGATGAGTTTTGGGGCGTGGTGTCTTTGAGCACGAACGTCAATCTCGGCGAGTCGGCCCGAAATGGGAAGTCGCACACAGCGGCGGGCTTGGTGCGCCCCTCTCACTCGCCGATCGACGATGCCGACCTCGACGCCACCCGACCATCGCGCAGCGTGGTCGCCCGACCACGCTGGGAGACGCGCTACGCCCGAGCTGCGGTCGCCTCGGACCTAGCGGCAACGGCTGTGTCCATCGCGCTGCATCAGTGGTGGGGCCGGACGTCCGGGTATGAACTGCAGGTCGTGCTCGGCCTGGTTCTCATGGCGCTGACGGCCGCCGTCCTTAGCCTCACACGGGTCTGGGACCCTCCGGTCCTGGGCCAGGGCTCCGAGGCGTTCAGCCGGCTCCTGCGCGGCCTCGTCACCGTCGCAGTGGTGGTCGGACTGGTCGGGTTGGCGCTGAAGCGGTCCGAGGTCCGGCCATATGTCTTCGGCGTGATCCCAGTGGCGTTCATCCTGGCCGTGGCCGGTCGCCTGGTCCTGCGCAAGGTGTTGCACCAGCGTCGCCGCAAGGGCGCCTACATGCACGATGTCCTCGCCGTCGGTACCGAGGACGCGGTGGCCGAGCTCATCGTGCGCACCAGGCGGGCCACCCACCACGGCTGGGCGGTTATGGGTGCCTGCACACCCACCGGAACCGGCACCGGCGGCGGCCGCAGCATCCTCGATGTGCCTGTCCTCGGTGACCTGGACTCGGTGGCGAAGGTCGCAGAAAACTGCCGGCCCCGCGTGGTGTCGGTAGCCCAGACACCGGGTTGGAGCTCGCGCCGGCTGCACCATCTGGCCTGGGACCTCGAGGGCACGGGCACCGAACTGGTGGTTGATCCCGGCCTCATGGAGATCGCCGGCCCCCGGCTGCACGTCGCCGCGGTTGACGGCCTACCGCTGCTGCGACTCACCGAGCCTGCGTTCACCGGGGTCCCGCGGATGATCAAGGCGTTGGGTGACCGGCTGGCGGCCGCCCTGCTGCTGCTGACGATCGCGCCGATACTGGTCGTTTTGGCGATCGCTGTGCGCAGCGATGGCGGGCTGGTCTTCTCCCGTCAGTCGCGAGTCGGCAAACACGGCAAGCACTTCTCGATGATCAAGTTCCGGTCCATGGTGGTGAAGGCCGGTCAGCGCCAGTCCGAGTTCGCGGACGATAACCAGGCCTCCGGTCCGCAGCTCACGCTGCGCGAGGACCCTCGGGTGACGCGAGCGGGCGCCTTCCTGCGAAAGTATTCACTCGACGAGTTGCCCCAGCTCTTCAATGTGCTATTGGGGTCGATGTCGATGGTCGGCCCCCGACCACCGCTGCCCGACGAGGTCGCCCACTACTCCCGGGATGCGCAACGCAAGCTGCTCGTCAAGCCGGGGCTGACGGGGCTGTGGCAGATCAGCGGCCGCAGCGACCTGTCCTGGGAGGAATCGGTTCGGCTGGACCTGCGCTACGTGGAGAACTGGACCCTCGCGCTGGACGCCTCGATTCTCGGGAAGACCATCGGCGCGATCCTGCGGCGTACGAGCGGAGGCGGGTCGACGACAGATGACCGGAGTTTGTGCTTTTCGGGTCTAGGTCCAGTCAGCGACTCGGACTTAACTACGGAGCGCGACGCTCGAACGCTCGAAACACCGACACGAGACGCCTCACCACCCGAGGAACCGGCATCCGACGTACCGCCGTGTGAGCTCCCGCCATCCATCGCTCCCGAATCCACGACAGTCGATCAACTTGGCAGAGTACGAGCTAAGCCGTTTCTGTGGGGAATCGCCCTGCGGTTCGGTGTGGCCCCTGTGCTGCTGACCATCGACCTGCTCGCCTTTTCTGGCGCGGTGCTGCTGAGGCCAGGCTTGGTCTCGGGCACGACGATCGTCCTTGGTGTCCTCATTCTTTGCTTGATCGCCGCCGGTGGGTTCTATCGGTCCAGGGCGCACCTGTCCGTCCTCGACGATCTCCCGGTTTTACTTGGACGCGTGCTTATCGCTGGCATGTTCATGACGTCAGTAGACGTGATCCGCGGCGGTTACCAGGCTCGGGCGGCGATCCTGGCTACCGTAGTATTCGCAGTCTTGGCGGTCTGCGGGCGTTCGCTTGCCTATGCCGGGCTGCGTCGCGCGCGCCGTTTCGGCGTCGCCAATCACCGAACGCTCGTCGTCGGCGGAGGTCAGCTCGCCAGCGAGCTCATCAACACCATGCTTGAACACCCGCAGCACGGCCTGCATCCTGTCGGCTTCATCGACACGAAGCCGATGCAGCACCTCGGCCGGCACCGGATCCTGGTCCCCCATCTGGGGTGCATGGCCGATCTCGCGAGAGTCATCGTGGAGTTCAACATCCGAACCGTGGTCGTCGCCTTTAGCTCGACCCCCGAGCGAGCCGTGGTCGAAACCTTGCGGGAATGCGATCGATTGCGCTGCGAGATTTTTGTCGTACCCAGGTTCTACGAACTCGGCGTGGTCCACCGCGACACTGAACTGGTGTGGGGGTTACCTCTGGTCCGGCTGCATCGGGCGACCCACCGCACCATCTCATGGAAGATCAAGAGAGTGCTTGACGTGGTACTCAGCGCAGTGTTGTTGGTGGTGCTGCTGCCGGTGTTGGAGACGTGCGCCCTGCTTGTCTATTACGAGACGGGTAGGAACGTGCTATTTCGCCAGGAACGGGTGGGGCTCGACGGTCGACTGTTCATGTTGCTCAAGTTCTGCACGCTCAGACCGACCGATGGCGCCGAGGCATCCACCAAATGGAGCATCGCGAATGATAGCCGGGTCGGACCTCTTGGTCGCATGCTGCGGATGACCTCGCTGGACGAGTTGCCCCAGCTCTGGAATATCCTACGTGGCGATATGAGCCTGGTTGGGCCCCGCCCCGAGCGCCCCTTCTTTGTCGAGAAGTTCAGCCGACAGTACCCTCGGTACATAGGACGCCACCGGGTGCCGTCTGGGCTCACTGGATTGGCACAGGTGAACGGCCTGTGCGGCGATACCTCAATAGGTGATAGGGCCAATTTCGACAACTTCTACATCGAGAACTGGTCTTTGTGGGAGGATTGCAAGATCCTCTTGCGAACAGTCGGGCAGGTCTTCCGATGGGCCGGACGATGACAGCCGAACTATCCGCGCATGTCACCGGGAAGAGATTCGTGCGCGTCGTCCATCTCATCCACTCGCTCGAACCCGGTGGTGCTGAGGCGGTCTTAGTGGACCTGGCGCGAGCTGCGCCAGCGGCAGGCTTGGAGCTGGCAGTGATGCCGCTGGTCCGGCCGCGGGACGAGCGGTATCTGGCGGCGCTGCGGGAGCTCGACGTCGCAGTGCTCGTCCTCGACCTGCCGTCGCGATGGGACGTGCGGGCGTTCCCCCGGTCGCTGTCCCTGCTGCGCGCCTGGCACCCAGACGTGGTGCACACCCACCTGAAGCACGCAGACCTCGTCGGAGCCGTGGGAGCACGAAGGTTGGGACTGCCGATGGTGTCGACGTTGCACATCGTCGACAACCACGCTGGAGCGGTGGCGGGGTTCAAGCGGCGCCTCGCCGCCACCGGACGGTTGGCCACGGCCGCACGGACGATCACCGTCTCCGAGGCGCAGCGCCGCTGGTATCTCGACGCGTTCCCCAGCGCGCATCCCGATCGCGTCGTCACCATCCACAATGGCATCACCGATCCCGGCAGGATTTCCCCCGGGCGCCCAGGGTCCGAAGCCGTGCGCCGCTCGCTCGGCATCCCCCCCGGGGCGGTTGTCGTGGCACAGGTGGGGATGCTCCGCGAGGGCAAGGGGCACCACGACCTGATCACCGCGCTCGGGCTGCTGGGTGATATTCCGGATCTGCGGGTCCTCATCGTGGGTGACGGGCCGTTGCGGCGCTCGCTCGAGCTCGCGTGCGTTCCCCTGCGCGACCGCCTGCAGTTCACCGGCTATCGCGAGGACGTTCCAGCGCTGCTTGAGGCGGTGGACGTTGTCGTCCAGCCAAGCGAGTTCGATGCGCTGCCGACCACACTGATCCAAGCGCTCGCCGCAGGCCTGCCGATAGTGGCGACTGCAGTCGGTGGAATTCCCGAGATCGTTACGCCGGACGAAGGGATTCTCGTCCCGCCGCGCAACCCCGTGGCGTTAGCGGGCGCGATTCGCGCACTCGCCACCGACCGGGAACGGCGCGCTGCGCTCGGCGGTGCGGCCCGGTCCCGGTTCGAGCGGAGTTTTGAGGCCTCGAACTGGGCGGCCCGGCTGCGCAGCCTGTATGTCGAAGTACGCGGGAGTCATGGGCAGAACCAGGGTCGCTGCGCCGCGTCCTCCGATCCTGGTCATCTCCCCGTCCAGCAGGAGCACCGCAGAACATGGGGACCGCACGACACCGGAGGCGTCATATGAGCGATCGCCTTCTCATTCTCTGCTGGCACAACATCGATCCGACGCCAGCCTTCCCGGCTCCTGCCGGTCACGGCAGGCAGGGCTTCGAACGTCAGCTCAAGTTCCTCGCACGGTTCACCACGGTCATCAGATTGTCGACCGCGCTCGACCTCATCGAGCGCGACGAGCCGCTGCCCCCCCGTGCTGTGGTCTTGACCTTCGACGACGGGTACCGGGACATGCTCGATGTCGCGGTACCTACGCTCGCCCGAACGGGGTTGCCGGCGACATTCTTCCTCGTCCCCAGCTTCCTGTCTGGCAGGATCCGGGCCTGGTGGGAGGATCTGGCCGCGGCGTTTGATCGGACTGATGCTGACGAACTGACATGGAACGGCGTTCGCCATGACTTGGGGACGCCGACAGCTCGACGCCAGGTGCACGACCGTCTGCTCGCGCCGCTCAAGCGCCTCGACCACGCCGCCCGAGAGGACGCCGTGCACCAGTTGGCCGGGCTGCTGACGCCCGGCGAGCCTGCCCCGGCCGGGGAGCACTTCCTGGATTGGGACGGTGCGCGCGCTCTCGTCTCTGCCGGACACGAGGTGGGCTCGCACTCAGCCCGCCACGTGATCCTCAGCCGGGAGACCGTTCAGGTCCAGGCCGTAGAGCTAGCGGACTCCCGCGCCGAGCTTCAGTCCGGGCTCGGCGTGCGGGTCGACACCGTCGCCTACCCGAACGGCACCGGAGAGGACTATGATGACACGACTCTGCACATCGCGCGGGAGACCGGCTACCGATGTGCGCTGACAACTCGCTTAGGGTTGGCGCAACGCGACCACTCACCGTACGAGATGCGGCGGGTCGTGATCGGCCCGACAACGAATGCGTCGAGCGTCGCGCGGTACGGCTGGCAGACCGCTCGAAACACGTTGAGGGCGCGGACGCTGCAAACCAGCGGTCGGCGCTGAGGAGCATGAACCGCGACGTCGACCAGCGCGATCCCTCGGTGTCGGTCGTCGTACCTACGCGCAACGAGGCAGTGCGCCTACCCGCCTTGCTGGACTCCATCGAGGCGCAGACGTGGGTGCCCGTCGAGGTGATCATCGTGGACGGAATGTCCACCGACGGCAGCCGGGACTGGTTAGCCAATGTGGCGACGTCCCGGCCGTGGATGGCTGTTGTGGACAACCCGGCCCGAAATATCCCCGCTGCGCTCAACACGGGGCTGCGCCGCGCGCGGGGTGATCTGGTGGCGCGGATGGACACCCACGCCGACTACGCCCCGGACTACATCGAAGCGCTGGTGCGCGTGCTCCAACGCCGCGTCGAAGTTGTCGGCGCCGGCGGAGCGATGGACAGTGCCGGGCGAGGACAGTGGGGCCAGGCGATCGCGGCGGTCCTGCGCCGGCCCGTGGGCATGGGAGGTGCCCCGCATCGGGTGGGCGCGGAGGAGGGACCGGTCGATCACGTATTCACCGGCTGCTACCGCAGGGCGGCGCTGTTGCAGGTGGGCGGATTCGACCAGCGGCTACTCGCCAATGAGGATTTCGAGCTTGACACCCGGCTCCGCAAGGCCGGCGGGACCGTGTGGCTCGTCCCGCAAGCCCGATCGCTGTGGTATGTCCCCGAGTCGCTGCCGGCGCTGGCCAGAAAGATGTTCCGCTACGGTCGGTTCAAGGCTATGACGCTGCGTATGCATCCGGAGTCGATAAAGGTCCGTCAACTCGCTCCCCCATCACTGCTCGTGGGGCTGCTTGGCCTGGGGGTCGTCCGCCCGCAGTGGGGTGTGACAGCGACCGGCGTCTACCTCGGTGCCGCGGCCGCGGCCGGCGCCCGCGCCGGAGCTGCGGACGACGCGTCACCGTGGCGGGCCGCGATGGTGCCGCCCGTCGTGCACCTATGTTGGGGCGCCGGCCTGCTGGCAGGTCTGGTCCGGGCCCCCGCGTGACCTCGACACCGGGCCGGACGCCGGCCACCGAGGATCCCAACGCGCCCGGGGTTGCACAGACCGGACGCCAGGTGTCCTGGAACTACTTGGTCTTCGCGCTGAGCAAGTCCTCGACACTGATCATGACGGTGATCCTTGCGAGGATCTTGACCCCGGCCGATTTCGGGTTGTTCGCCCTCGCCCTTCTGGTGCTCAACGTGTTCGACTACACCAAGGACCTAGGCGTCACCCTGTCGTTGGTCCAACTACGCGGGCCCTGGCAGCGGCTCGCGCCCACGGGCTTGACCCTGTCTGTCGTCTTCGGGTTGCTTGCCAGCGCGGCCGCGTTGTTCCTCGCCCCGATCATCGCAGCTGGACTTCGGCACCCCGAGCTGGTGCCGCTGGTTCAGGTGCTGGGGGCCGGGTTGCTCATCTCGTCGCTGGGCGCGGTTCCAGTGTCGTTGTTGCGTCGGCAGATCGACTTCCGCGGCCGGTTGGTTCCCGAGGTGTCCGGAGCGCTTGTCAAGACGGTCCTGTCGGTCGGGCTCGCGCTGGCCGGGCTCGGGGTATGGAGCCTGATCTGGGGGCAGCTGGCCGCCTCCGTGCTCACTTCGCTGATGTACTGGGGGGTCGCACGGACGACCGTGCGCCCTGGTTTCGACCGCTCCGTCGCCGTCGAGCTGACTCGGTTCGGACTCCCCGCCACACTGGTCAGCCTCGTTGCCTTCGGGATCTACAACTGCGACTACGTGGCTATCGGGCGCCAGCTCGGTGACGAGCAATTGGGTTTCTACACGCTGGCCTATCGCCTGCCTGAACTGGTCGTCCTGATGTTGTGCAACACCGTCAGCGAAGTGCTGTTCAGCTCCCTGTCCCGCTGGCAGCACGACCGTGCGGCGCTGGCCGACCATTACATGAGTGCTGTTCGCGTCGTCCTGGCGCTGGCCGCCCCACTCGGCTTCGGGATGGCAGCGCTGGCACCCGAGACCGTGGAGGTCCTTTACGGGCGCGACTACTCCGAATCGGCGAATGAGCTAGCGGTCCTCGCCGTGTTCACGGTGATCTACGCGGTGACGTTCCACTCTGGGGACGTATATAAAGCGACGGGGCGAGCGGCCCTGTTGACGCTGATCAACCTTGGGAAGTTCGTAGTGCTGGCTCCCGCGGTGTGGTTCGCCGCGCACCGCGACATCTTGGCCGTGGCTGTCACAGTGCTCGCGGTTGAGGTGCTGCACTGCGCGGTGCGGCTCTTCATGATTCGGTGGGTCATCGGAGTCAGCTTCTCCCGGCAACTCCGGACATTCTCGGGTCCGCTCGCGGCTGGCGCAGGCATGGCGCTTTTCGTGTGGAGCGCCGCTCATCTAGTGGAACCAGCTCCCCTCCCGATCCGGGTCGTTGCCCTCCTCGCGCTCGGTGGCGCCCTATACGCGGGCTTTGTGAGGATATTCGCACCAGACCTCTTCCGTCAGGGGGAGGCTGTGCTCCGGACGTTCAGAAAGTCAAGGAGCGCAGGAGGCGGTGATCCTCGATGAGTTCCCAGGTGCCTCGTCTCGTCGGGACTGCAAGGGGGAACGTGAGTCTCAGGAATCGGAGCTTTTGGCTCAGCACAGTGGCGGGTCTACTCGGAGCGCTCGTAGCAGCCGCGATCACGCTCGTGGTCGCGACAGTGAGCTCACACAATCATCGCGCACAGATGGAATTGGCGATGCTTCCCAGCGGTGCGCTCACTCCGCAAGAGGTGCCTTCCTTCTGGGAGGCGTTGAGCCAGGGCCAGGTTACTCGCACCGCAGCCGAGGTGTTCGGCCAGCGGCGCTGGGTGCCGGCGGCCGCAGCAGCCGCAGGCGTACCGGCATCATCGTTGGTCCTGGGCGCCGGTGTAGTGCCGAACACCACCTTGATGCGGGTCACGATGGAGGCGGGTTCGGCGTCCGCTGCGGAACGTGCCCTCACCGCAGAAGTACAGCAGGCGCAGCCGCTCGCACAGCAGGTATCCGGCCCGTTCACTATCGTGATCATTCAAGGCGCCGAGGGCACTGCCATTCCCATAGGGCCGCCCGTCAAGCAGCTAGTGATCGTCCTGGCAGCCGGTGGCTTCCTCGTCGCGGCCGGCATCACGTCGCTGATGATGGGCAGGAGCGCTCTCGCACCGGTCGCCGGATCTCCCGAAGCACCCGGTCCTGTAGTTGGCTCATGACGCACACCATCGTGATGGTCGACTCGATCATCACGAAGGTCGAGCGTCTGAACGTTCGCCGCCATCTTGACCGCATCAACCTGGGCTGGTCGATGCTCCTGCTGGGTACGCTCACGGCGGTGACCGCGCTGCTCGCCTCGCCCACTGCGGCGATGATCTTCGCGGTCGGAGTCGTGATGGTGGTCCTAGCCGCTGTCGTGGTGGTGCGGCCAGCCGTCACGTTGGCTTTACTGGTGGTCGGCGAGTTCACCAACGTGGCGGTCGTCCTCAAAGACGCTATACCCGGCAGCATTCAGACGGGTATCTTCGCGCTCGGCACCGCCTCGGTGCTGCTGGCGGTCCGTCACCCGCAGATGCGAGACCGCCTGCGCCGGCCGGTGCTCACGCCGCTGGTCTTGTTCGTGCTCTACTTACTCAGCCTCGTCCCGGCCATCATAAGCACCGCGTCCCGGGAGTCGACCGCCCTTGTCCTCGCCGCCTCGCTGAAGGACGCTGTCTTCCTCGGGCTCGTGCTGCTGCTGACCCACATCGTCAACGCGCCGTGGTGGGTTGCAAAGCTAATGGTCGCACCGCTCGCCGTGCTGGCCGCCCTGACCGTGCTCAACCAGTTCCTGCTCGGAAACTCCACGTCGTTCGGTGGCTTTGCAAACGTCTCTGCTTCCCTCGGGGAGCTCACGACGACCGCTCGGCACGCGGGCCCGACGCAAGACCCGAATTTCTGGGGGCGCAACCTTCTGATTGGCCTGCCTTTCGCCTACGCGCTGGTGCAACGATCTGTCGAGAAATACCAGGTCCGCTCGATTGTGGGGTGGTCGCTGTCGACGGTGGCGATCTGGCTCGGCATCTATCTCACCCAGTCCCGAGGTGCTGTGATCGCTACTGCGGTGCTCACCGGGGTGTGGGTGCTCGCCGCCGGGCCCGCCGTGCGGCGGGTGGGGCTCCTGCTTTCACCACTCGGTGCGCTGCTGATCCTCATCCCGGGCGTCGGTGATCGCCTTTTGACGCTGTCGCAGTTCGAGGGCAGCTCGGCCGACCTTTCCCTTGTCGGTCGTGTCGCGGCACAGGAGATGGGCCTGGCGATGTTCGGTGACCATCCCTTGTTCGGAGTCGGCCCGGGTGCGTTTTCGTCTTTGACCTATGCCTATGGCAGCCGGTCGGCCGCCGCGCAGCACGTGATTGGGCCCCTGATCGACGCACCCCACGACCTCTACCTGCAGATCGCCGCCGAGTCCGGCCTCATCGGCGTCGCCGGGTGGTCGGTGCTCATCGTGGGCGTAGCCGCGATGGCGACGCGATCGATGGTGCGGTTGGTCCACGTGCGCGCTGCAGGGTCCCATGAGGGGGCAAACCGGGTCCTCGCGGCGGCTGCACTGACCTCCATCGTGGGCTGGTCCGTCGCCAGCGTGTTCCTGCACCAAGCCTATGTTCGCGAGCTCCTGGTGGTCTTCGCCCTCACTGCGCTGATCTACGCCCAGTCCCGCGCCACCCCGCGGCCCAACGCCGAGGTCAGGGCGACCCTCCGAGCCGATGTGCGCCACGCCGCGCGCCGGTCAGCCGTCCTCCTGGTTGGCGCGGCAGTGGTCATAGGTGGGGCAATATCCGTACTTCTCGCCGCAACCCGGACCTCCTACGTGGCCCAGCGGACCCTGAGCCTGCAGGCCCAGCCCAGCGATGTCGAGGGCTATGCCCTCAACGTCCGCGCGCGCACCGCGGTAGTGCCGACGTTGGCCGCGCTGATCGCGCCGGGGCGCCCAAATGTCACGGTCACCGGTGACCCGACGTCCGGCGTGGTCACCATGGTCGGGAAGGGCGACACGCCGCAGCAGGCCGTTCGCCTGGTCCAGAGGGCAGCGCAGCAGGCATCCGCCGGACTCCGGCGCCCGGGTGTGGAGCCAGGTTATTCGGTCATCTCGATCAGCGACGACGTCGTCCGAGCCGAGCGCGTGTACCAAGCAGCGGCTGTGTGGTGGGCTCTCGCCTGCGGCGCGCTTACCCTCGTCGTTGTGGTGTTCGCAGCCCGACGGAGTCGACTCTGGTCCGGAGCCAGGCCCGTGGGAGCCGACGACCGCGGCCGAGTTCGGGTGCAGTGATGACCGAAGAGGACGCTGACGTGGTCCGAAGCGTGCGGTCGCCCGGTCGGGTCCGATCCTGGGCCCTGTTGGTCGGTGTTGTCCTGATCATGATGGCTTGCTCGGCGTCACCTGGACCTGTCGTCAGGCTGCTCCCGTCGGAGGGCGCCATGAGCGCCCGTCCGTTCGCTGAAACGAGCCCCTTAAATCGACCGATCAGAAAGGATCCAGAGCTGGATCCGAACAACCATGCGATGATCGCAGGCCTGATGTCTGCGGGCACATTCCCGATTGCGGACTTATACAAGTTCGGATTCGGAATCTATAACGCTGACGCATCGACACCGCGACGGACGGTATCGTGTCGCAAGAACTGGGGGAAGTGTCCGTTCGCCGGCATGTCCGTGCCGATCACTTCCGACATGGTGCCACCGACGGGCAGCGACGGTCAGATCGCCGTGATTGACTGGTCGACTCGGACCGTGTACGAGATGTGGCAGTACACGTGGTCGCGCGGTGAACCCAGCACGTCATGGGGGGCGTTCACCTCGTTCGACGGAGATGGCTTGACTCATCCGCCGTACGGTGCAGGGACCTCCCGCGGTTCTGGGTTCGCTGTGCTCGCCGGCGTGGTGCGAATTCACGAGATTCGTCAGGGCCAGATCCGCCACGCCTTGGAATTCTCCACGAGCAAATGCCAACGTGGAGTCTTCCGCGAACCCGCCATCACCACCGACGGCAATGTCGACTCACCCGACGCCATCCCGGAAGGAGCACGTGTACAGCTAGACCCGTCGCTGGATGTCAATACGATCCCGGGCATCACCACCGGGGAAAAGATCGTCGCGCGCGCCCTTCAAATCTACGGCGCCTACAACGTCGACTGCGGAGGCGCCCCGATGGCCTTCGGGTTCGAGCTGCCACAGCCTAGCCAGACCGACACATACTCGGCGGTGGGCCTGACGCACGACTACTTCGAGTTGAGGCACATTCCCTTCGGCAAACTCCGGGTGCTTGCGACCTGGGACACCGGCTCCGCGCCATCGTAATTCGTCTGAGCGGCTGGCTACCCGAGCCTGCCAGCGTTGCTACTTGCGGTCAGCCCTGCAGTGCCTCCTCGTACAACCCTCGCATTCGGCCGCCCCAGCGTTGCGCAGTGAACTCGGCTTCGAACCGGCGGCGTCCCGCCTCGCCAAGTGCGCGGCGCAGCTCCACGCGGGCGACCAGGGGTTGCAGCGCGGCCACCAACTCCCTGACCGTCGGCGGAGCCCCGATCAGGACGCCCGTGGTGCCGTCGTCGACGATCTCGGGTATGCCGCCGACCGCGGTGGCCACAATCGGGACCCGCGCCGCCATAGCTTCCAACAGCGCCGTGGGGAAGGCGTCGAACTCGGTGGGATGGACCAACAAGTCGGCTGCGTCCAAGACGGAGAGCACGTCGTCGCGGTGGCCGGCCAGCATGGCGCCGTCACCCAACGGCCGTGCCAGCGCGGCGATCTCGTCCCGGCTGGGGCCGTCCCCGAGGACGATTAGCCGCAGTTCTGGGTGCGCCCGGCGCAGCTGCGCGACCGACTCGAGCGCGATTTCGTGTCCCTTGCCAGGCCGAAGCACCGTCACCATGACAGCGACCACGTCATGGGCGTCCAGACCCAGCTCCGCGCGGACGGCGGCACCGGCACCGGGTTGGACGGTACCGGCTACGCCGTTATGGACGGTGCTGACGTGCTCAGCGCGGTCGCGGCCGGTGGCGAGGTAGGCGGCGCGGGCCGCGTCCGACACCGTGATCACCCGGCTCATCCAGCGGCGCCGGACGGCACCGAAGATCGCCTCCTTGAGCCACTCGCGACCGACGCCGTCCCACCGCATCACGTGAAGAGTGCAGACGACGGGCAGGCGCAAGGTTCGTGCGGCCGCCCCCGCCAGCAGGTCCGAGTAGCCGAGGTGGGTGTGCACGACGTCGGGTCGTATTCGCGCGAAGTGACGGCAAAGGATCGGTACGGCCGAGGGCTGGCGAAGCCGTTCGATGCCGAGGTGGACCGGGTCCACCCCGACCGAGCGCAGCCGGCTGGCTGCCGGGCTTTCATCTTTATCCTTGAGGTAAGCGACGGTGAGTTCGATGTCGTGGGCAGCGGCGCCGAGGGCGAAGTCCGCCAGCAGCATCTCGGCGCCCCCCCAACCGAGGCCGTCGATCACGGCGGCGACGCGAAGCGGCGCGCTCACGAGCCGAACAAGCGACAGCCGACCATCGGTCGACCGTGGCCTTGGCCGCTGCGGTGTGGAGGGATGCTTAGAATGCCAAGCTCCACGCTGGCCCCCGTCGACCCATCGCCCGCCGGGTCAGCGCAGGACCCGCGTACCACGTGCCAGTAATGAAGCGGTTGATCGGTCCGAAGCTGTGTACCGCTACGGACCCGAGAAAGTGCAGCCCTGGCACCGAGGACTCGAAGCCGGTCCGCAGTTCCGGTATGCCTTCACTGCACCGCACGGCGGCCAGGAGTTCGGGGGCAAGCAGCCCGAATCGACGGATGTCGATCTCATAACCAGTGCCGAGCAGGACGTGGTCGGCGGTCAGAACGTCCCCGCCCTCGAGTGCAACTTCGACCTCACCCTCCTCGGCAACGGTCACCTTGTCGACACGTCGCGCGAGGTGCATCGGCACGTCAGCGAGTCGCGCCCGGAGCAGGTGGGCTCCCGCGGGGCGCAGGCACCCGCGCTGTACCCAGCGGCGCATTCGATTCGGCAATAGGTGATACGTGTCCGGAGCGGCCGCCAACCACCCGGTGACGACCCCACCCACGTCCGTGGGCGCCCGGGGCAACCCCGGTGGCTTCTTGCCTACGGGCAGCATCGGGGAAAGCCAGTTAATCTGGGGAGACCGGGAAACAATCTGTACCTTTGCGCCTGCCTCGTGGGCGATCGCGGCGGACTCGAGCGCGCTCTGGCCCGAGCCGATCACCAGGAGCCTGCGCCCAGCGAAACCGGCTAAGTCCAGGTTGTCGGCGACGTGGGAGACCGCCTGGTCAGGTGCCGCTGCCGCGACCTCGGCGGGCCACTGGGCTGAGGACTGGAACCCGAGGGCCACTACGACCCGCCGGGCAGCGACCCGAGCTCCGTCGCCGAGACGGAGCACGAATCCCTCCCTGCTCGGGCCGAGGACTTCGGCGCAGGAGATCCGCTCAACGCGACGAGGATCGACGTCCGGAACGGCTTTCTCGATCCACCAGGATGCGTAGTCGAGGAAGTCCTGCAGTGGGATTGGTTGCGAGATCGACCGGCCGACTTCCGTGGCCCAGTCCTCGATCCGCAAGCCGGATTGGGGGTGGGCGATCGATGACGCCCGCAATGACGACCGCAGCAGCATCCGCGAGGGCATTCCGGTGCGCCATGACCCCATTCCTTCGCCGAAGATATGTACCCGTAATCCGGCGTCGCGGAGATAGGCGGTCGCTGCAAGCCCGTAGGGACCGGCGCCGACGACGGCGACGTCGACAGCTACAGCGCGTTCACCCTTCACCAGGATGCCAGTCCCGCCCAGCGACCATTCGGCTCAATCGCGACGAAGTTGTACCCACGGTCGGGGTCCCTTTTCAGCTCGTCGAGTTCCGTGGAGTCGCGGACGGGGACCAGCGCGGCACCATCATGTCTATAGACCGCCAGTCCGCGGTCGAGGAGGTACCGAGTGACCGTGTGGGACGGGTCGCTGCCGTGATCCTCGTACACGATCAGACAGCACCGCAGCACCGCAGCACCGCCCTGCAATGCAGCCACCTCAGCACCCTCGATGTCGAGCTTAAGGATCGCCGGCGCGTTTCCCGCGTACGAGCTGTACAGCTCCTCGACAGTAATGGTGGGGACGGATGCCGACCGGGATCCAGCGCCGTCGACAACGCTCGCGCTCGCAGGGATGACCGGATCCCACGTGACGCGGATCGGGTCGCTGCTACACGACCAGACCGCTGCGTGCACGGCGTGGAAACCGTTCACTTCAGCGTTGTGCCGCAGCTGGTCGTACATCGGAGGAACGGCCTCCACTGCCACCGCCGTCACGACGGGGGCGTACCTGGTTGAGAAGTAGCCGATATTCGCTCCGCAGTCCAGGAGCATGGCCGCTGGCTCGTGGGCGATCGCCGCGTCGATGATCGCCGAGACCTCAGGCTCGTAGCCCCATCCGACGAGCAGGCGGGACCAGTACGGGTCGCCGAGCCGCACGTCCAGCCGCCCGCCGCTGTCGAAGACAACCGTCGCAATTGGGTCACCTCCGAACAAGCTCGCTAGCACGGCGCTCGCTCGGTAGGTGTGCCCCGTCCGGGCCGCCGTCCGCAGGAGGGCCATCTGCAGGGACGCCCTCCTACCCATGGTCTTCACGATCATCGGATCCGTCCGTGCTCGTGGCCATCTCGGGTCGTAACGTCTTGCGATCCGGGCAGCGACCACTCCAGTAAGCTGGAGAAGTCGAGCCACTAGTGGAGCCGGGTCGCGAAGCGAAAAGTAGGCGTGCACGGTCTTGCTTCGGGGACGCAGGACCGCCGCCGCGGAGCCCGGCCGGCCGTCGCGCAGAAAGCGCCCGACGTGCCGGACATCACCGTCCTCCCATCGGTAGCGGTGCCCCGCTCGCGCCCGAACTGGCGCATACCCGCGATCGAGGAGATGGTCGCACCAGATCGCCGGCAGATTCGCCCCCGCGCTGATCGCGAGCGCTAATGAGCCGTAGATCCGAGGGTTGAAATCGATGGGGCGGAAGATGCCGTCATCTCCGCGCACAAGCTCGAGCTCGAACACGCCGCGCCACTCCAGCGCGACGACGAGAGCTTTGACCTTGGAGAGCAGGGCCGAGGGTGCGTGCTGCGTCTCGGCGGATGTCACGTTCCCCGCGCCGGGAGGCCATGTCCTTTCGTAGCGCGCAAAGGAAGTGCCGAGCAGACCGGTCGCTGCAGCCACCCCGCCCAAGGAGTATGTGGTGCCGCGCGTCCGGGGCTGGACGAGCACCGGTTCACCGAACCGCGCCAACAGCTCCGTGAGCTCCCGCTCGGTGGTCGCTACGCGACCGCCCTGCTGCTCAAGGCGACCTCCGCGGTCGATGAGGGAGAATCGCGGCTTGACGATGACGGGGAAGCCGAACCGTCGGGCGGCGAGCCGCGCGGATTCCGCGTCTCGGCACATCTCGGTCTCGGGTGAGACCATGTCTGCGGCCTCCGCCGCACGGGCCAGGCCGAGCTTGTCGAGTGAGCGCTGCACGGCGTCGTGGCTCGGAAAGCCGTGCGCTACACCTTCCAGGAGGTCGCGATTTCCGGACAGCGCCCGCAGCGACGCATCGCAGCCTGGCAGGACAATGTCCACCCGTTGAGCGACGGAAATCTCGGCGACCTGCGCGGTGAACCTCCGCGGATCATTCAGCGGATCGGAAACGACACGACACGTCGCCGCAGCTCGGGTCCACAATCGCGGCGCTGGTGCGCGCGTAGCAACCACCACCACTCGGTACCCGTGCGCATTGATCGCCCGCGCGGCCGCAAGCACCGCACGCTCCGGAGCAGACGTGATGAGGACCGTCGGGTGATTCACCTACTCCTGACCTTCAGCGATCGAGACGCGAGAGCCGCAGAACCCCGGTCTCGTTTGAACCAATCGTAACGGAGCCTTCCAGGCTAGCGCGATCCTGACCAATGTTCGGGGCGGTCGGCATCGGTTCTGGATCGATGGCTGTATTACTTAACCACTGGTTATGTACATCGAGCGAGGAGCATGACGTGAGCGGGCGGCGAATCGTGTTCGTCGAGTTCTCTCCGTCGGGAGGGCTCTTCCAGTTCGCACTCCAGCTCGGAACGGCGATGGCCGCCGCTGGCCACGACGTCCATCTTGTCACCGGTCGTAGGCCAGAGCTGGCCCCACAGGGTTCAGGGCTCCAGATGCACGCGGTGTTGCCCACTTGGCATCCCGGTGATCGAGAAGCCCCGGCACGCGGCGCGTTGCGGCTCGTCCGACGCGCGGTTCGCGCCCTCAGGCTGCTCGCCGCCTGGCTCATCGTGGTACCACGGCTCGTCCTCCTGCACCCTGACGTCGTATTGTGGTCGGGATGGCGGTTCGGAATGGACGCTGCCTTCGTTCTGCTCAGCGATCTCGTGCTGCCCAGGTCGGTATTGGGCATCGTGGCCCACGAGCCCGTGCCGTCCGACGTGCAGGACACCCGTGTAGGCAAGTCCGGTCCAGCGTTTGACGCGCTACTGACCGCGGCATGGCGGCGGATGGACGTCGCCTTCGTCCTCGGTGAACGATCACGGGAGACTCTGCTGCAGACCTGGCGCCCCGGCGGTCCGGTGATCGTGATTCCGCACGGCGACGAGAGCGCGCTTCGCCGCAGCGAGGTCGTGCGTGCGGTCGACACGACCGACCCTGTCGTCCTGTTCTTCGGTACTTGGACCTCTTACAAGGGGATCGACGTACTCCTCGATGCGTTCGCGGTTGTACGTCGTCGGATTCCGGACGCACGCCTGATCCTCGCCGGAGCGGTTAGCGGTGACGTGGATCTGCGCACCCTGCTTCGCAAGGCCGAGGAGGTCGGCGGAGTGGATGCGCGTCCCGGCTACGTGGCCGCGGACCAGGTGGAGGACCTGCTGGCCGCGGCCCGCGTCGTCGTGATCCCTTATCTCAGAGCGAGCCAGAGCGGCGTCGCGCATCTCGCGTACACCTTCGGTCGGCCCGTCGTCGCGACAGACGTGGGAGACGTCTCCAGCGTGGTCCGCGACGGGCAGACCGGCCTGTTAGTGCCTCCGGGTCGCTCGCGCGAGCTCGCCGATGGGATCGTGGCACTGCTTGAGGACTCGGCGCTCGCCCGCCGGCTCGGCGATGCCGGTCGCAGCCTGCTCGCCGAAACCTCGTCGTGGCACCGGGTGGCTCAGTGTGTTAACGACGGCCTGAATCAGGTGCTCCCGCCGGCCGGCGCGTCGGCCAGACCGGACGCTGCCGCGTAGGCCGGTACGGAGGGCGACGTGGCCGTGATCGCGATGGCGATCCTCCCAGGAGGATGCTCGTCGATGCCGGCGCGCGCGTATTTTGTCGTCGATGATCTGAGCCGGGGCATACTGGCCAACCTCGAAAAACGCGCTGGGTCGTCGGGTTCGCCTGGTCGAGCTGGATGTCCGCGGCTACGCGCGCAAGGCGAACGGTGGTGGTGACACGGTGCGCCGCACCGAGATGCCCATGGCCTCGATCATGTCGCCGACGGTGATGGCTTGCGCGTCGCGGTGGATGGCCAGGTTTCGGCGGGCGAGTTCGGTGGCCAACTGGTGCTGGTGGTCGTCGACCTGTTCGCCGCGGGCGCTGTCCCGGGTAGCCAGGATCGGGTAGCGCCCGGCGTTGAGCGCGGCCAGCGCGGAGCCGGTACCGGCATGGCTGATTACGAGATCCGCCTTGCCCTGCGCGGCCCCCAGCTCGGCGGCGGGCAACGCCGGCGTGGCCCGGATGGGTAGATCGTCCACCGGGGTGTCCCCGGTCTGCCACAACACCTCCACTGGCAGCTCAATGGCCTGCGCCAGCGCACCGTCGGCTGCCAGCAACGGCGCGAGGTGCTCGAACAGCCGGCGGAACGGGTACTGGGTCGCCGCTCCCACCGTCACCACCACCCGCAGCACCGCGTCGGGCACCCGCGTCACTGCGGCGCTCTGATAACCGTCGAACACGCTGCCGGCGTAAGCCCAGCGCTGGTCCGCCCAGCTCTGGTACTGGGTGTAGGTACGCACACCTGGAACCCATTGCAGCACGCGGCCGGTGACCGACGGTCCGCTCACCCGCGTCGCGCTCTCGATGTAGTGGCATTCCACACCGCGGGTGGCCAAATACGGCAGGTAGCCCAGTGCGATCCCGGACCCCGTCGACACCGCCCTGGTCACTTTGCGGTGCTCCAGCAGCCGGCGCGCATAAGGAATGCAGCGAAGGACATCGGGCACGTTGCGCACCCCGACGTAGGGTACGAACTCCACGTCCCGATCCGCCAGCATCGACCGGCTCTGCTCATTGGCATGAGTGACCCACAGCGCGTCGCCATTGTGCGGGATCCGGCTCGCCAGACTGTCGAGCTGGGTCAGATGCCCACCTGTCGTGGCGACAAACAGCGTGGTCATGAGCCCTCACCCCTTCAACCCGACTTGACCCGTCACGCACGCACTGCGACAGCCTCCTTGCAGTGCGTCACACACAGTACCCCAGTAACTGGCCTGACCAAGCTGCAATAGGTTCCATTTCGCAGCTCGCGGGTGCGGTGAAGGTTGCAAAAGGTTCCACTTGACTACCAGGGGTGGCTCCTGAGCGTGGGCGGTCGGATCGGTAGCGTCGCGTTCGTGAATGTGGCCGCAGCTCAACCGGAGACCGTGCTCACCGATCCGCGCAGCGACCCCCGCTGGCGCCAGCTCGCCCTCGGGCCGCACGGCTGCGTTTTCACGTCGCCGCCGTGGATCGACGCGGTGTGCGCCACCTACGGCTTCACCCCCGCCAGCACCATCCGGCTCGACTGGGACGGGCAACCGCGCGCGGGACTGGCCTGGGTCCCGATCAGTGATATCCGCGGCGACCGGGTGATCAGCCTGCCGTTCTCCGACCGGGCGGAGCCCTTAACCGATGACCAGGGCGACTGGAAAGCACTCGTGGACGGGATCATCACCGCCGCTGCGCCGCTGACCGTGCGATGCTTCGACACCGCCGTACCCGTCGGCGACCCCCGCTTCGAACGGGTCGCTGCGGCGGCGTGGCACGGTACGCCGCTGACCGGCGACGTCGAGGAGATCCGGCGGCGGTTGTCCCAGCACGCTCGCCGCAACATCGTGATCTCGGAGCGCGAAGGGGTCAAGGTCGAGGCGCACACCGACCGGGACGCCGTGCACCGATTCCACGGGTTGCACGTCGGGCTGCGCAAGCGCAAGTACCATCTGCTCGCCCAGCCCGTCGAGCTGTTCGACCATATCTGGGAGGCCTTCGCCCCCGACGATGCGATCGTCACGATGCTCGCCCACGCCGGTGACGAGCTGATCGCCGGCGCGGTCTTTCTGGCCTGGAGTGACACGCTGTACTACAAGTTCGGGGCGTCCCGCCACGAACACCTGGCGCTGCGCCCTAACGATGCGATCTTCTGGGCCGGGATCCGGTGGGGTGTGCAGCACGGAGCCCGGCTGGTCGACTGGGGCCTGTCCGACCTGAATCAGCCAGGACTGATCGCCTACAAACGCAAGTGGGCGACCGAACAGCGGCAGATCGTCACCCTGCGCGCCGGCGGCGAGCACGCCCGCAGCAGCCACGCCGACGCGATGCTCGGCGAGCTCACCCGGTTACTCACCGACGATTCGGTGCCCGATGAGGTAACCAGGCAGGCGGGGGCGCTGCTATACCGCTACTTCTGCTGAGCCAGGACGCTTGGCTTTGCCCCGGGCACTCGACCGTGTCGCTGTTCGGACCGTGGTACGGGCACGTGGGCGTGGTCGGGGTGTGTGCGGGCCTGCTTCGCTGACCGCCGACCGGCTGGCGCCACCGCCCGGCCACGGGGTGTCTTCCCCCACGGCTTGACCACCGAGAGCCCGGTCGCCGCGAGCAGCAGTACCAGCGCCAGCGCCCTCGCGATCAGCGTCTGTATCCCCGCGGGCTCACCACCGCCGGCGACGAGTGAAGGCAACTGCGGTAGCAGAAACGTCAATCCACCTGCGGTCAACGCGCCGGCGATGCCACACTTGGCGAGCACCCACCAGTACCGGCCCAGGCCCCACGGGGTGGACAGCGCCAGCACCAGCCCACTGGTCAGCGAGGCGAAGACCACCGGTATCAGCACCCAACACGCGATCACGGCCATGGCGGCGCCGATCCCAGCCCGTATTTCCGCGTTAGCGGTCGACAGTCCAGCTACCTCCAGCGCCACCAATGCGCCATCGAGTCCAAGCCACCCGACCGACATCGCGACATGGACGGTGAGCACGGCTGCTCGAGCCCCGCGCGATAGTCGTGGGATCATAAAAATCGTCGCTGCTATGGCCGTCACGGCTGCTCCCCCCAGCTGCCAAAAGACGATCTTTAGTTAACGAGCGCCGTGCCCCCGCAACAGCGTCGGAACGGTTCGCAACAAGATCATGAGGTCAGTCCAGAAACTCCAACTACGCACATAGGCCAGATCGAGTTCAAGCATCTCCAGCGTGCCCATGGTGCTGCGCCCGCTGACCTGCCAGAGCCCGGTGAGGCCAGGTGGGACGTCGAAGCGCTGGGCGAATTTGGCCGGGAACATCTCCGCTTCCCAGTCCAAACAAGGACGCGGCCCGACCAAGGACATCTGCCCCAGCAGAACGTTCAGTAGCTGGGGAAGCTCGTCGAGACTGGTACGTCGCAACATCGAGCCGACCCGGGTCACCCGCGGATCGCTGTCGATCTTCCAGCTACCGCCGACCGAGGTGTCCTCGCCCCGCAGCTCGCGAGCGATGAGCTCGCGGTGCTGCGAGTCCGAGCAGCCCACCCGCATGGTGCGGAACTTGTACATCGTGAACGGCCGGCCCCCCCGGCCGATCCGCCGCTGACGATAAAAAGCTTGCCCCGGGCTCCCGATCCTGATCATCAGCGCGATCAGCAGCATCGGGATCACCAGCACCGTTAACGCGATCACCACCACCACCAGATCGACGGCGCGCCGCGCAACCGGCTCCCATCGGGCTGGCAGACGTGCCTGTTCAATGCCGCTGGACACTAAGCCTCCCCGTGGTCATTCCGATCAGCACGAACAGCAAGTCCCCGGAACCTCGGAACGTCAGATGCGGGTCGAGGACGGTGAGGATGACCATGAACCACCAGGAAACCCAGAGCGCTGAGGCCGCCGCGGACAGCGCACGGGGCTGACCGTCCGACGGATCGTCCGACTGGGCGATGAGCTTGCCGGTTCTGCGCAGCACCACTACCGACAGCCATCCGAACGCGATCAGCAGCGGGATCCCGCCGATCCACAACAAGTCCAGGTAACCGCTCTCCAGGTAAATGACATCGCGCCACCTCTCCGGCGCCGGCAGTACCGAGTTGGGCGACACCCCCAGCAGGACGTTGATGAAGTGGAATTGCGGTAGGTAGAAGGTGGACAGGTTGCTCCAGCGACCGATCCAGCTGCGCGGCACGCCGAACTCGCCGAACCCCTGCAACCGGCCGATCAACGCCGGCGCGCCAACCGCCATCGCGACCGGGACCAGCCACAGAAACCGAACCGAGTTGCGGCGCACGACGCTGAAGCGCCACAGGATTACCCCGGCCGCCACCACTGCGGAGATCCAGGTCGAGAACTGGCCGGTGGCTAGGACACCCGCACCGAGCAGCACCCCTAACGCCAACCGCTCCCGGCGGTCCAACAGCCCCTTCATCCCGCAACAGATCACCAAGGTCAGGCAGATAACGAGGTAGTCGCCGGTGGCCAGTGGCGAGCCGAGGGTGGTAGTGCCCCGCTCGGCGAGTGCTGCGGCGTTGCTGTCGGGCGTCCAGACGGCTTGCAGCATCGACACGACCGGACCGAAATGCAGGGTCTGCAGGATCGCGATCACCGCGACCACTGCTCCCGGCCAGATGATCAGCCGGAAGCACCGCACCAGCTGGCCCTCAGTACTGACACTGAACCGAACCAAGAGGTAGATGGCGACGAGCTTGCAGACCGGCAGTACCGCCGCCAGATCGGAGGTCAGCGGGGTATGCCCGCGCAGCATCATGGACAGCAGCGGCCACGCCGTTGACATCAACAGGAAGAAACCGAGCGGGATATCGAGTTGGTTCAGCTGCAATGAGACCCGCTCGCCCCGGCACCATCGAAGATAACCGCCGACCAGCGCACCAGCTATCAGCACGACCAGCAGCGCCTCGTTGGGGCGCATCAACGGGATCAGGTTGCCCCGGTCGATGCCGGCGATCAGGGGCAGCGTGCCCAGATAGGCGTAGGTCGCAAAGACCGGCCGGTAGACCGCTGCAGCGAACAGACCGACCAGAACCAGCACCCCGATGGCAGCCAGTGCGATCAGCGGCCCGACCGCCACCGCGAGGATCCCGCCCGCCACGGCGCACCCGGCGGCCCCCAGCCCCAGCCAGCGGCTGACCGCAGGCGTTGGCGGGCTCTGACCGCGCGTCGGAACCGGGCTGGACCCCGACGCGGGAGATTCACTCGAGCTGGGCGGGAGGGTTCGGGTCATGACCCACCACCTATCCGTCGTACCGCGGCACGGAGCACCAGGACGTATACCCCGAGCGCCACAACTCCACCCAGGGCGAGAAGTGCGAAGTCGGCGAGCTGGTCGCCAGCCAGCCGGTCGCCACCAGTGATGTGCGCCAGCCACCACATCGCTGCGGCCACCGGCGCCAACGCGAGCGTGGCCAGCAGCGCAGCAGCCAACATTCGGGGTTCGAAGAACCGCTCAGGCTGGATCGACCGGCGCAGTCGGGTCAACACCGTTCCCGCGGCGGCGAGTTCGCCGGCCAGGATGGCCGCCACCAACCAGATCAGCCGGGATCCGTCGGCGGGCAGTAGCAGCGACGCAGCCGCGGCCACCAGGATCACGCCGAACGCGACTTCGCTCGCCCGGCGCGGGATGCGGTCGTCCAGCCGGGCGAACAGCGCCTGGCGGCCGATGTCGTGCACCCCGCCGACCAGCTGGCCCACCGCCACCACCCCCAGGCAGGCGGCGAGGGGGCCGATCAGCGCGGCGTGCCGCAACTCACCGTTGGCGAGGATGTTCGCGGTGGGTACGGAGTTCATCGCGAGCAGCACCAGCAGCGGCAGGCTGGCGATGATGGCGTAGGACAGACCTTGCCGCCACGTC